>JAPLGV010000256.1 GCA_026389975.1 Chloroflexota bacterium | reverse complement strand
GGCCATGTCTCTTATCCATTACGACGATCGCCAGATTGTGGCCGAGATTATTGGCGTATTAGCGGTGGAACCCGCGGAGGCAGTATGAACTACGAACCAAGAATCATCGCCTTCCTTTGCTCGTGGTGTTCGTACACCGGCGCGGATACCGCCGGGATTGCGCGCATAAAATCCCCGGCCAACATCCGGGCCATACGCGTGCCCTGCTCCGGGCGCGTCTCACCCGAGCTGGTCATGCGCGCTTTCGACCAGGGCGCAGACGGCGTGCTCGTGCTTGGCTGCCATATCGGCGAGTGTCACTATGATACCGGCAACCACCGCGCCGCCAAGCGCTTGCCCATCCTGCACGCCCTGATGCAGTTCGCCGGCCTGGAACCGGAACGCTTCCACCTGGACTGGGTCTCGGCTTCGGAAGGGGAACGCTTTTCCCGCATCGCCACAGAATTTACCGAAGCGGTGCAGGCGCTCGGACCGGTATCCTGGCGCGTCGCCCCGGGCGGATGGCAGGCTGCGGCGGAGTCCCTGCTCCCGCCTGAAAAGGAAGTCCCCATGCCCGCGCTGGACTGTGCTGGTAAAACTGACGCCATCCGCGCCAAAGCGAAGGAACTGCTCACCAGCGGGGAGGTCGGGTGCGTGATCGGGTACGAGGTCGGGCCGCGCGGCCGGACGCGTCCCGCGTTCGCCTATTCCGCGGAGGAGGCCGACCGTCTCGTCTGGAACCCGGATGTGAGCAATAACCTGGTCTCCTACCTGCCGGTCAAACTCAAGCCCAAAGGCAAGGAGCTGCCCAAAAAAGTGGCGGTGGTCGTCAAGCCGTGCGACAGCCGGGCGGTCAACGTCCTGCTGGCGGAAAACCAGTTTACCCGCGACCAGGTCCACGTCATCGGCGTGACGTGCGAAGGCGTGAGTGATGGGGACGGCAGTCTGCAGGTCCGCTGTCAGGCCTGTTCTGAGCACACCCCGGTCGTCTGCGACACACTTGTCGGCGAGCCGCAGGCCGTGGTTCACGCCGGGACAGTTGCCCGAGTCGATTGGCTGGAAAAACTTCCCCCCCGCGAGCGAATGGAGTTCTGGCTGAGCCAGTTCGATCGCTGCATCCGCTGTTACGCCTGCCGCCAGGCTTGCCCGATGTGCAATTGTCCGGTATGCCTGTACGAGCGCGATGACTCGACTTTCATCGGCCTGGGCATTGGTCTGAACGAGAAACGCACCTTTCACCTGGGGCGCGCCTACCACCTGGCCGGACGCTGTGTGGGCTGCAACGAGTGCGAGCGCGCCTGCCCAATGGATATCCCCATCAGCCTGTTGAATCAGAAACTGGCCGGCGAGATCGAAAAAACCTTCGGCCACCGCGCCGGACTGGCTGTAGTACCATCCCCGATCGTGACCGTCCTTTCGGGTGAATACAAGGAAGGCTGATATGAGCAAATCCAATAGTGCCAGAAAACGCTGGCTCATCTCACAGGCCGAATTGGAAATCTGGCTGGACGGTTTGGCGCAGGCGCGGACGCTCATCGCCCCGCGCCAAGTATCCGGTATAATGCTTTACCGCCCGGTGGCAAAGAGCAACGAAATTGCCTGGCATGGACAGACGCCAAGGTCCGCCCATGCCGGCCGCCCGGTATTGTCGGTCAAGGAAATCTTCTTCCCGCCGACCGAGCGCCTGTTCACTATACAAAAAACCGGACAGGAAATCCGCCTGGAGGAAACATTCCCAGACTGGGAAACCGTCGTCTTCGGCGTCCGTCCGTGCGACGCGCGCGGCGTCAAATTGCTCGACGCCCTCTTCCTGGACACCAATCCGGTTGACTCTTTCTACGCCCGCCGCCGCGGGAATACCACCCTCATCGGCCTGGCCTGCCAAGAACTGGGTCCCACCTGTTTCTGCACCTCGGTCGGCGGTGCGCCCGACAACGCCCACGATATGGACATCATGCTTTATGAGACGGATGGAAGCTACCTGGCCGAGGCGGTGACCGAGAAAGGCCGCTTCCTCATCCCCGTCTGCGAGTGGAAGGAAACCACCGCCAGCCCTCAGCAGTCAACCTACAGCGGACAGTTCCCGGTTCCGGAAAAAGGGAAATGGCCGGAGCATTTCAATGACGAATACTGGTTGAAAATATCCGAGCGCTGTCTCTCCTGCCGGGCCTGCGCTTACGTCTGCCCGACCTGCCGCTGTTTCGCCGTCCGCGATGAAATGCTCGCGCCGGGTCAGTTTGAGCGCATCCGCTGCTGGGATGCCTGCGCCGGGGAGAACTACCGCCGCGTGGCGGGGGGGCACCAGCCGCGCGCCGAAAAAGGCGAACGCCTGCGCAACCGCTTCTTTTGCAAGTTCTTCTATTATCCCGAACAATACGGGCTGGGTGCTGCCTCGGCCTGCACCGGCTGTGGACGCTGCATCGAAGTCTGCCCGGCCGGGGTGGACATCACCGAAGTGCTGATGGACCTGGAGAAACAGGCATGAACGAGAACCCCATGCTTCCATACCTGGGAAAACTGGTCGAAGTGCGTGACCTGGCGGCCGATATCAAACTCTTCCGCGTCGAAATGTTGAACGACGGGGGCGAAGCGTTCCGGACCTTCCAGCCGGGACAGTTCGCTTTCGTCTCGGCGTTCGGCCTGGGCGAAGCACCCTTCGGCATCGCCAACGCGTCCGGGCGCGGCTCGGCGGTTGATTTCGCGGTGGCCCGTATCGGGTCCGTGACGACCGGCCTGCATGAACTCGGCGAAGGTGACATCGTTGGCGTGCGCGGTCCGCTGGGTAACTGGTTCCCGATGAAAAAGTTCAAAGGGAAAAACCTGATTGTCCTGGGCGGCGGGATCGGCGGCGCGCCCCTGCGCCCGGTCATCCAGCATGTGCTGGACCACCGGTCTGATTACGGAACCCTGACCATCCTGTGGGCTGCGCGTCACCCATCCCTGCTGGTCTTCACCGACGAATACGCTGAGTGGCGCGCCGCGCCAGACACGGATCTACACCTGACGGTGGACAGCCCGGACGAAAAGTGGGACCACAACGTCGGGCTGATCACCCAACTGCTCGAAAAGATGTCTCCCTCGCCGGAGAACACCGTCACCATCACCTGCGGCCCGCCGATTATGATCCATTTCGTGACGAAGATGCTCCAGGAGAAGATGGGCTTTGCTCCAAAAAACAACTACGTCACGCTCGAGGCGCGTATGCACTGTGGGATGGGCAAGTGCGGTCGCTGCAACCTGGGCGAGAAACTCGTCTGCGTGGATGGGCCGGTCTTCAACATGGAAGAGGTGGGAGGACTGCTGGAGACATTCTTATAGCAGGTTCAAAGATATCGGTTCTCGCCGGCCAGCGGGTTTGAGCGAGCAATAAATATAGTATCCTTATTCAAAGCCGGACTTCCAAGAACAATTTTTGGGATAATACCCCCCTTTAAGGACACAAAAATGGGTTTTATGGTACAACGAACCAAGCAGGTTGTGATATTATAATTAATGAGCGCATCAGACTTCATCCAATCCCGCTCGGTCGCGGTCGTCGGTGGTGGTCCAGCTGGACTAATGGCCGCCGAAGTTTTAATCCAGGGCGGCGTACGGGTTGATCTCTACGACAGCATGCCCTCGGTCGGGCGTAAGTTTTTAGTGGCAGGCAAAGGGGGATTAAACCTGACGCACGCAGAATCGCGAGAACAATTCCACTCTCGTTATGGTACGCGCCGCGCACAGCTTGAACCGTTGCTGGATAAATTCGGCCCTGAAGATCTGCGCAGGTGGGTGCATGAACTTGGGACCGATACTTTCGTGGGCACATCCGGACGAGTATTTCCGGTTGGTATGAAAACAGCTCCAATTTTGCGCGCCTGGCTGCTGCGTCTGAGCAAAGCCGGAGTAACCTTCCATATGCGCCATAAATGGTGTGGTTGGAGCAATTACGGTTCTCTGCTCTTCGAAACACCGGATGGCGAAGCAAGCGTGAGTCCCAGTGCAGTGGTACTTGCACTGGGCGGCGGGAGTTGGGCGCGGCTGGGTTCTACCGGTGCGTGGGTTCCGCTGCTTGTCAAGCGCGGGGTTGCAGTTGCGGCGCTAAAACCATCCAACTGCGGTTTTGACGTTGCCTGGAGCGAACATTTTCGCACCCGTTTCGAAGGATTTCCTTTGAAATCAGTCATCGTATCCTTCACCGATTCAAAGGGTAACGCATTTCGCAAGCAGGGCGAATTTATTGTAACAGCGACCGGCGTTGAAGGCAGTTTGATATATGCCATCTCTGCACAATTACGGGATGAGATTGAAGCCAATGGCAGCGCAATTATCAAACTTGACCTCGCCCCCGGCTGGTCACAGCAGCGTCTTATGGATAGATTATCCCAGCCGCGGGGTTCGCGGACACTGTCCGTTCATCTTGAAAAAGCAGTAAAGATAAAAGGTGTTAAAGCCGGTTTGCTGAGGGAATTTGTGCCAAAGCAGAATTTCGCCGATCCAAAATGCCTGGCCTCCGCGATCAAAGAATTGCCAATCCCCCTTATTGCACCCCGGCCTTTGGATGAAGCCATCAGCAGTGCGGGTGGTGTTCTCTTCGATGAGCTCGACGAGGGCTTGATGATCCGCTCCATACCGGGCGTCTTCTGCGCGGGGGAAATGCTGGATTGGGAGGCGCCGACCGGCGGCTATCTGCTCACGGCTTGCTTCGCAAGCGGCCGGGCTGCTGGCTTGGGAACCCTGGCCTGGCTTGATATGGCTGTATAAGTAATCAAATCACCCCTGCCCTTTTTTGAGCATCCAGGTTTTTCGGGTTGGGTATCATTTCACATGCAACCTCTTGGGGTATAGATAGTTCGCTAAAACACAGTCTTGCCACCTTTCAGCTTGTACCAAATCCCACAAAGTACTTTAGATTGTAGTTATTGTGACATTTATCACTTTTCAACAATGGTTGGAAGAGTATTATGTATATGTGTTTATACACATATGGATACAAACATGGATACTTCAAATCTAACCCAAGAAATTACACAATTGCATGCTGAATTGTGTTCTGCTCTGGCAGAACCGACACGCTTATTCATCCTTTATGCACTTGCAGAACAACCTTGCAATGTAACAGAACTGACCCAAAAACTGGAACTCCCCCAACCGACAATTTCCCGCCATCTTAAAGTCCTCCGCGATGCAGGACTTGCACATGCAACGCGCAAGGGGATGACCATACAATATGAACTTACCGATCAACGCGTCATTGAAGCGCTGGATCTATTGCGAAGTGTGCTGCGCGACCGAATTCAGCATCACGCGAATCTCATTGATGAATTTATTCCATCGTGACACAGAAAAACAACGATCTTCATAATCCATTTGTTTGAACGAGGTGCACATGAGTCAAAAAAGGATTACCTTCTTCTTCCTAGCCCTGGGCATACTGTTGGTGGTGGGTAGTGTCTTCCTGATGACAGCGACCCCGGTAAAGGCCCAATGTGGATCACAGGCTTCATCTTGTAAGAACTGCCATGAAGCTCAAGCGCAAAAACCAGTCAACAATGATGGCACCGCCTGGCATACTCAACATGCCTTTGGCGATTTTTGCTATCTATGCCATGCCGGCAACAATCAGGCCACTGAAATAACTGCTTCACATACCGGCATGGTTGCTCCCCTCTCGGACATTAACGCGAATTGCATGAGTTGCCATCCAAACGACTACGAAGCCAAAGCACAGGTCTATGCGACAACCCTCGGTGTTTCAGTCGGTTCGGGCGGGGGTTCCTCTACTGCGCCGGCCACTTCGGTGGCGGCCTCCCAGACCGAAGTTCCATGTGGGACGGTTGGGACACCGGCGGATGTGGTTGATTATGTGCAGCGATACGATGAGATTGTCCTCGGTAAAAAGCCCGTCAATGTCGGCAATATCGTTCTGCTTGTTTTGCTTGCGATACTCGTCCTCGGTGGCGGATTTTTCGTGCTACGCAAAGAAGGTTGGATCAGCATCTCTTTTCAAGAGACAAAGCAAATAAAAGGCAGGTACCCGGCGGATGTGGTGGATATGCTGCCAGACATTGCTCGTTTGAAGCCAGCTAGCCGCCGAGCGCTTCGTAATATCTTGGTAAAACCTCAAGTTGCTTCTGATCTAATTAAATCCATTAAAGAGCAATCCGAGAGTGAAGAACCTTCCAATAAAGAAGAGTGAGCCATTAAACCTCACCAACCAAAATTCAGAACCTATCGAAAGGAGAAAAAATGAACTGGTTTATAAAGCAAATTCGCAAGGAGGAGTGGTCGCCTTATGCAGCTGGCATCCTGCTGGGCATCGTCGGCATTCTAACTGTAGTGTTGACCGACAAGGTGCTGAACGCGCCAAAGTTGCTTGGCGCATCGGGCGGCTTCGAGAACATAGCCGCGTATATCGGGAAGGCGATTAATCCCAGTAATACGTATTTCAATTACGTTATGCCTCCGGGCATGACCTTTGCAGTCATCCTGTTGGTGGGCATCTTCTTCGGCGGCATGCTGGGAGCATTTTCCAGCCGCACGCTGAAGTTCCGGACCATGGATGACGAACAGTGGAAAATGATTTTTGGAAAGCGGACCTGGAAGCGCTGGCTGGTGCTCTTCGTTGGTGCAATCGTCCTCGAATATGCCGCAGGAATCGCCGGTGGCTGCACCAGCGGCCTGGCTATTTCGGGTGGGATGCTGCTCGTCCCGGCTGCCTTCCTGTTCATCGCCGGGATGTTTATGTCCGGCATCGTCACTGCCCTGATCATCTACGGAAAGAGGTTCTAAGCCATGTCTATTATTCTTCCTCTGCTCCTGGGTGTGGTATTCGGCTTTGCGCTTAATAAAGCCGGTCTGACCAAGTATCACAAGATTGTCAACCAGTTCCGTCTCAACGATATGGCTGTGTTGAAATTCATGCTGACCGCTCTGGTGGTCGCGATGCTTGGCCTATATCCCTTACACGCCCTTGGTGTGATCAATTTCCCGACCGTCCCGGCAACTTACGTTGTTGGCAATCTGGTTGGCGGGTTGATCTTTGGCGTGGGGATGGCCCTGGCCGGTTTCTGCCCAGGCACCTGTGTGGCTGGCGCCGGTGAAGGTAAAGTGGATTATCTTGTCCCCGGCATTCTGGGCTTCCTGACCGGTGCGGTCATCTACGGCCTGACCTACGATAAGGTTTTCCCCAAAATTTCCGCAATCGCCAATTATGGGAACGTAACCCTGCCTGAATTGTGGCACATAAACCCCTACCTGGCCATTCTTGTGTTCACGATCATGGCACTGGTGTTGTTCTATCTGATTGACCGCATGGGGATGCAACGCAAGAAAAAGTAAATGCTCAACTAATATGGGTGACCATTTCATGAAACCTGGTCACCCATATTAGTTCTGGTAAATGGAGATAATTATGCCGAACACGTTATCGCGACGTGACTTTCTTAAGGTCGGTGGCGCAGCCGTCGGTGCATTGGTCCTCGGGCGGTTTATTCCACCGCTGGTGGCCGAAGCTGCCCGGGCAACCGGGATGCTGGACGCCACCAACAGCGGTTATATCCCGACGATGTGTGAAATGTGCGTCTGGCGCTGTGGCGTACTGGCGAAAGTCGAAGATGGGCGTGTTGTCAAGCTGGAAGGGAATCCCGATCACCCTCACTCTAAAGGCAACCTGTGCCCGCGCGGCCAATCAGGTCTGATGAATACTTATGACCCGGATCGGGTGTTATCTCCGCTTGTCCGGGTGGGAAAACGTGGCGAGGGCCTCTTCCGCAAAACGTCGTGGGATGAAGCGCTGGATATTGTCGCCACGAATATGCTCAAGATCAAGGAAAAGTACGGGCCTGAGGCGATGGTATTTTCGTCCACGCATAATTTGAGCCAGCCGCTGTTTGAGAACCTGCTGTATGCCTTCGGCTCGCCGAACTACGGCACGCAGCGTAGCCTTTGCTTCAATGCCATGATTACCGCCTTCTCGCTGACGTATGGTGTCGAAGAGCCATCGCGCAAATATGACGATGTCGAATTTATCCTGATGGTTGGCCGTAACATGATGGAGGCCATTTCAACCTCTGAGACTTCGGAATTATCCCATGCGATTGATCGCGGTGCGAAGTTTGTCTATCTCGACCCGCGTTACACCAAGACCGCTTCAAAAGCGACCGAGTGGATTCCCATCCGTCCAGGCACCGACTCAGCCTTTCTGCTGGCAATGATCAATGTCATCGTCTCAAATGAACTGGCAGATTGTGAATTCGTCAAAAAGTACGTTGTCGGCTGTGATGGCATCAAGACTGCCATGCAAGGGTACACGCCCGAATGGGCTGAGGAAATCACGGGCGTGCCAGCCACAACCATCGAGCGGATTGCACGCGAATACGCGGCTGCCAAACACAATGCCCTGGCGCACCCTGGCTGGCGCACGTCGAATTTTATAAACTCCTTCCAGACGGAACGAGCCATTGCCACGTTGAACGCTTTGAGCGGGAATGTTCTCACTCCTGGCGGATGTCTCTCCGCTGAGATGGCTGCAGAAGGCGCAGGGTTGGGCGCGCCGCCTCAGCCGCCTTATCCGCGTGTTTCAGCCTTGCGTCTGGATGGCGTCCCCTGGAAATATCCGCTTGTCTCTTTAAAGTTAGGCGTTTTCCAGGAATTGCGTGATACCATTCTGACAGGCGAACCCTATCAAGCACATGGCTGGTTTATCTCCAGACAGAACCCGATCCTGTCCCTGCCCGATCGCGCCAAGACTCTCGAAGCCTTCGGAAAAATGGATTTCATCACCACCATTGATATCATCATGAATGACACGGCCTGGTTCTCGGATGTCGTCCTGCCTGAAACCTCGTATCTTGAACGCTACGACCCGCTTCTGCCCGTCGGCGACAAAGCCTTTATCCGTCAACCCGTGGTCGAACCACAAGGGGAAGCAAAATCCGCGTTGTGGATTTACAAGCAGTTGGGAGAGCGCCTAGGATTGGGCGATTTCTTCCATTATGCAGATGAAGAAGACTATCTTCGCCAGCAGCTTGCCTCTCTGGGCGTCAGCCTGGAGGAAGTAAAATCCAAGGGATATGCTGAAATGCCAGAAACAGAAAGCAGTGGAGAAATCACCTTCAATACGCCCTCTGGAAAAATTGAAGTCTATTCAGAAACATTGAAGAATGCTGGTTTCTCCCCCTGGCCAACCTGGGAAGAACCTCCCCAACCCGCCGAAGGTCAGTTCTACCTGCTGACCGGCAAGGTGGCGCAACAGACTCAATTTGGTACACAGAACAACCAAATGCTCCATAAATATTCCGACGAGCCCCGCCTGTGGATGAACGCCAAAGTGGCCGCTGAAAAAGGGTTGGCCGACGGCGATTGGGTGGAAGTGACAAGCGAAGTAGGGAAAGCGAACGTCCGCTTACTCGCCACACAGGCCATTCGTCCGGATTGCGTCTACCTGACTCCGGGTTACGGGCATCTTTCCAAAGGCCTGACGACCGCCTTCGGCTTTGGTACCAGCGACTCGGTTCTGCACGTCACGTACACCGATCCCATCAGCGGCGGCCAGGCGCTCAGCCAGACTTTTGTATCGGTAAAGAAGGCCTGAGATACGGAGCAGAACAATGTCTGAGATAAAACAACACGCATTCCTTTTTGATGCCGCACGCTGCATTGATTGCCGGGCATGTATGGTAGCCTGTAGCGTAGAAAACAAAATCCCCATGGACAAGACGCGTATCTGGGTGTCTGGCATCGGGGTCAAGGGAGAATATCCCAATCTTGAAAGTGCAACCATGGTCTATCACTGCATGCACTGCGAAGACCCGGACTGTGCTTCGGCCTGTCCGGTCGGTGCCTGGGTCAAGCGCTCAGATGGCCCTGTTCTCTATGATAGCAAGCTTTGCATCGGCTGCCGGTACTGCATGAACGCCTGTCCTTTTGGCGTGCCGCACTATGATTGGGATAAGGGTCTCATCGACGGCGCTTTTATCGATAAATGCAGCATGTGCCCCCAACGCATTGATATTGGGTTGGAACCAGCCTGTGTGGCCACCTGCCCCACTGATGCTCTGGTTTTTGGCGAGCGCGCGGACCTATTAAAAGACGCACATGCTCGCATTGCGGCCCACCCTTACCGTTACATTGACCACGTGTACGGTGAAACCGAAAATGGCGGCACATCCTATTTGATCATTTCGCATGTGCCTTTCAAAGAACTTGGCCTGCCTGAATTAGGCCCCACCCCACTCAAAGATATAAGTGAATTGATCATGGGTGGAACCATCCCATTTGCCCTCGGCTGGGCAGCGGTTTTGAGCGGAGTAGCCGCAGGCGCATATGCATTGGATAAGAAGAAAGAAGCAAAAGATAAACATGTTGAAACACAAGAAGAATTACCGGCAAAGACGGAGGCGACCCAATGAAATTGGACATTCGCATTAACCAACGTCTTCGGCTGGCGCCAGGAGTGGTGGCGTTACTGGCATTCATCGCTATAGCTTTCGTTGTTGCAATGATCCGCTATGTCAACGGGATTGGGGCCATCAGCAACCTGAGCAATTCCTACCCCTGGGGATGGCAGGCACGGTCTATATCCTCCGTATCAAGGAGTTTCAGCCTCTGCTCCGGCCATCGGTGTTGACCGCCTTCCTCGGCTACATCATGGTTGCAGTTGCCCTTCTCGTTGACCTCGGTCATCCCGAACGCATCTGGTATATGATGATTCACTGGAACCACACTTCGGTGCTTCTGGAAATCGGTATTTGCGTGATGTCCTATCTCGCTGTGCTGGCTATCGAGTTTGCGCCGGTCGTTTTTGAAGGCCTCAAATGGCAGAAGTTCGCGCACTTCATTCACCGTTTTATCATGCCATTCGTGATCCTAGGCGTGGTCCTTTCCACACTGCACCAATCTTCATTGGGCTCGTTGCTGTTGATCCAATCTGCCAAGCTGTATCCGCTGTGGTGGACACCAATTCTGCCAGTTTTGTTCTTTGTCTCGGCGATTGCGATTGGCCTGTCCATGATTATATTAGAGTCGTCGCTTAGTGCGCACTATTTCCATCGCGGTTTAGAAACCCATCTATTGGAAAAACTAGCCAAGGCCATCCCGGTTATCCTGGCGGTATACCTTGTAATCAAATTTGGCCAGCTTGCCATCGCTAGTGACTTGAAATTCCTCTTCACTAGTGGATGGATGAGCGTCTTGTTCTGGGCAGAGATTCTCATCGGCGCGATCACACCGCTCGTGTGGTTCACCTTTAAGAAGAATCGCCAAAGCGCGAACGGGCTTCTAATTGGAGCAATCATCCTCCTGCTTGGTATGATTCTCAACCGCTTCAATGTCAGTTGGTTTGGAATTACTCATCCTGATCCGATAACCTATTTGCCAGCTATGATGAGCAGCGTTCACTACCTTCCATCTTTACCGGAAGTCCTAGTGTCGATTGGCATCTTCTCGGCCGGCATCCTGGCGTTTGGACTGGCGGCGAAATATCTGCCGGTCTTCGAAGACGAGGAAGAAGTTCATCGTCAATCAGCCTGAAACACACATCAAAGGTA
>JAPLGV010000198.1 GCA_026389975.1 Chloroflexota bacterium | reverse complement strand
TCGCCGGGGTGCTCTTCCTGGGCATCATTTCCACCGCCCTGGCCATGTACCTGTGGAACACTGCCTTCGCGAAACTGGAGGCGGGCGTTGCTTCGTTGACTTTCTTCGCCCAGCCAGTCGTCGGGACTGTTCTGAGCGCCATTTTCCTGGGGGACAATATTAACCCCCTGTTCATCGTGGGGGGCATTTTTATCGGGATCGGATTAATTATTTCCAGTAAAGAGTAAGGGCGCACCCACCTGTCCGCTCCAGCAATTCAACCAACCGTATGCAGCAGCGCCATATTGGGCTGGCGGAAATCGCGCACCGGGAAACCCGAGACCACCACCACCTGTCCACCTGGCCGGACGAGGCCGCTCTCCCGCAGGGCGGTCTCCACGTGTCCGATCATCTCTTCCATTGTATCCGCCCAGGGGACGCGGTAAGGTGTCACGCCCCAGGCCAGCGCCATGCGCCGGTAGGTTTCCTCGACCGGCGTGAAGGCCAGCACCGGCACGCACGGACGGATTTTAGACATCAGGATGGCCGTCCGCCCGGTGCGGGTGAAGACGGCAATCGCTTCCACGTCGCGGTCCTGAGCCAGTTCTCTTACGGCGCGGGCAATCGCAACAGCATCGTCATGTTCATCGGTTTCCAGCACCTGCCCGTGTCCCCATTGATCGTAATTTTTTTCGGCCTGGCGGACAATCCGATCCATCAGCGCCACACTTTCCACCGGGTATTCACCCGCCGCTGTTTCAGCAGAGAGCATGACGGCATCCGTCCCATCGTAGATGGCATTGGCAACGTCGGATGCCTCGGCCCGCGTTGGGAGCGGGTTGTGGATCATGGACTCAAGCATCTGTGTGGCCGTGATGACGAGTTTTCCCTTGCGATTGGCAGCCTGAATGATGCGCTTCTGCGCGCCGGGTACGTCTTCCGGAGCCATCTCGACCCCCAGGTCGCCACGCGCCACCATCACGCCGTCCACCACATCCAGGATTTCTTCCAGGTTATCCAGAGCTTTGGGGCGCTCCAGTTTAGCAATCAACAATGGGCTGTTCTCGCCGCCCGCCTTGACAAGCTGGCGGACTGTCTTCACATCCTGCGCGGTCTGGACAAAAGACATCGCCACAACGTCCACATCCAGGGAGAGACCAAAAGCCAGGTCTTGGGCGTCTTTTTCGGTGAAAGCCGGGATGTCGAGCGAAACCCCGGGCAGGTTGATGCCTTTGTGGGAGGACAACCCGCCGCCGGTTTTTACTTCAGCCACCACTTGTTTCCTCCGTACGGATTGAACCGTCAGAGCCAACCGCCCATCATCGAGCAGGATGCGGTCGCCGCATTTGACTGCACCAAATAGTTGTGGAAAATCAACCGGTATGGAAACACCAACAGGCTTGGCAGCCCCCTCCGGGTATAACCGGACCTGCTGACCTGTCACGAGTGTCAGCGGCTCGGGCAGCACACCGACGCGGATCTTCGGCCCTTGCAGGTCCTGAAGGATCGCCAGGGGTTGGCCCAGACGAGTCGCAACGGCGCGCAGGGACAGGGTCCGGGCGGCATGCGATTCGTGCGTTCCATACGAAAAGTTCAGGCGGGCAACATTCATCCCGGCCAGGAGCAATTTCGCAAGAACAACCTCATCCTGGCTGGCAGGCCCCATTGTGGCTACAATTTTCGCTTTTCTATCCATGTCCCTATTATATGCCAAAGGGCGGCTGCTCGGCCGCCCTGATGTTCATTTGCAGAATCGGTCCCCACGCCGCCCAATGACTAAATCCAGTTCAGTTCGTTGGCCTGTTTTTCCAGGTCGGCGCGGAAGTCGGGATGCGCTATGCCAATGAGCGCCTTGACCCGCTGGCGGATGGACTTGCCATACAGG
>JAPLGV010000314.1 GCA_026389975.1 Chloroflexota bacterium | reverse complement strand
TGTTCCTGGGTCTCAAACCGACCATCGAAGTGGTCACCAACATCGAGCACGATCATCCTGATTGTTACCCCACTCCGGCCGATTACCAGGCTGCCTTCGTGGAGTTCATGTACCAACTTACCGGCCCGCCGGGAGCCCCTTTGGGGAAGGGCGGTACGTTGGTGGCTTGCGCCGAAGACCCCGGGGCGTGCGACCTGATGGATAAAGCCGAAAAACTCGGCAAAGCCGTTATCCCCTACGGAATAGTCCCGGTTCCAGCATATCATCCCGAATCTCCTACAGGACGGGACGGGCTGCTTCCCACCACCCCGTCCTCCGTGGTAGTCCCGGTTCCCGGACGGGGCGTCCTCCGCAACCCGTCCTCCGTCTCCCGTCTCCCGTCCTCTTCCGCCACTGGGCTGGCTCCCAATGAAAAAGGCGGCTTCACGTTCAGCGCTTCCGTGCTATCCGAAGGAGCCACGGTTGAACTCCAGGTCCCGGGCAAACACAACGTCCGCAATGCACTGGCGGCGCTGACGGTGGCCCAACTGCTCCATCTGCCGCTCGCTATGGCAGCCCGGGCGCTGGATCAGTTTACCGGGACCGGACGCAGGTTCGAGGTGCGCGGCGAAGCCAATGGCGTAGTCATCGTAGACGACTATGCGCATCATCCAACTGAAATCCGCGCCACACTCGCCGCCGCCCGGACTCGCTACCCGTCCCGTCGCATCTGGGCCGTCTGGCAGCCGCACACCTACTCGCGCACTCACATCATGATGCAAGAGTTCGCCGACGCCTTCGCCGACGCTGACGAGGTGATCGTGACCGAAATCTACGCCGCGCGTGAGCCGAAGCAAGACTTCTCGTCCAAACAGGTAGTGGAAGCCATGCCCCGCCCGGCGCACTTTATCGCCGGCCTGTCGGAAGTAAGCAATTATCTGATTACGAATCTGCGCCCCGGCGACGCCCTGCTGGTGCTCTCCGCCGGAGATGCCGACCAAATCAGCACCGAGGTGCTGACCCATTTGAAGGAGGCTCGCAATGGCTGACGTGGTAGTCCCGGTTCCAGTACGGGAAAAGAAACGTGTCTTCGGTCTCCCGTCCTCCGTCATCCGTCTCCCGTCCTCCCTGGATGTGCCCATTCCCGATCCAGATGGGCGTCACAATAGCTGGCCCGCCGAAGGCCCCTTTGGGGAAGGGCGACAGAAACTGGACCCCGAGATGGAAAGCACTGTCAAGCGGCTGATTGCGCATTTGAAGGATGAGAAATAGCTGGCTTGAAGGTATTCGAACCTCATCGAATTACTTTTAAAGCCGTACCCACCTTAAACCTTATGCAACCATCCATCCTATCCGACCTGCGCTCCACCTTTGGCGACCGCCTGCAGGAGAATGTCCCCCTCTCCGGCTATACTGCGGCGCGCATTGGAGGCCCGGCAGACGCGCTGGTCTTCGTCCGCTCGGCGGACGAGCTGGCACATGCAGCGGAGAAATTGTGGAAGATGGATGTGCCCTTCCTCCTGTTGGGCGGTGGCTCGAACGTGCTGGTCAGCGATAAAGGCGTGCGCGGCGTGGTGATCATCAACCGGGCACGGCTGGTGAAATTCGCCTTGCAGGCCGAACCGCCCAGCGTCCATGCCGAATCGGGTGTCACGCCCAACGATATCGCCCAGCGGGCAGCGCGCCTGGGGCTGGCAGGATTCGAATGGGCTGCGGGTGTTCCCGGGTCCCTGGGTGGAGCGGTGTATGGCAACGCCGGGGCATTCGACGGCGACATCGCCGGGAACCTGATCTCGCTTGAGTTGATCCACCGTCAGCACGGACGCCAGGTCTGGCCGATGGAGAAGATGGAATACAGCTACCGCACCAGCGTGCTCAAACGCGAACACCCGCCTGCGCTCATCCTTTCGGTGCAACTGGCCTTGAGTCACGGTGACCCACAAGCCATCCGGGCCAAAATGGAACAATTTTCTGAACGGCGGCGCGATACCCAACCGCCCGGAGCCAGCATGGGTTCGATGTTCATGAATCCGACCGGCGAGAAGGCAGGCCTCTTGATCGAAGCCGCCGGCCTGAAAGGCAGGCGTATCGGCAACGCCGAAATCAGCACACAGCACGCGAACTTTTTCATCAATCACGGACAAACCCGCGCCGAAGATA
>JAPLGV010000501.1 GCA_026389975.1 Chloroflexota bacterium | reverse complement strand
GTCGCTTCAAGCCGGTCCTGCGCCGTTCATCGCACGTAACTGTTGTCCTACGCGAACGCGAGGTTGCCTGACCGGCAAAGAAAGGACGAAGGAGATCTTATGGGTCGCAAAGTTCATCCGATTGGTTTTCGCCTGAATGTCACTCAGGATTGGCGTGGTCGCTGGTTCGCTGAAGGTGCTCAATACCGTGAGCAATTGTTGCAGGACTTCGCTATCCGCGACATGCTCTACAGAGAATCCGGCCGCGCGGGCGTCTCTCGTATTGATGTGGAGCGCTATCCCGGAAAATTGAAAGTAGCTGTGTTTACTGCCAAACCGGGCATCCTGATCGGTCGCAAAGGCGAAGGCATCAAGAAAGTCCGTGTAGCCCTTGAAGGATTGACCGGCAAAAAAGTGGATTTGGATATTAAAGAAATCAAAACTCCTGATTGCGATGCTTATCTGGTTGCTCATAATATTGGAGATCAACTGGAACGCCGCATCAGTTATCGCCGTGCGATGAAACGTGCCATCCAGCAGGCGATGCGGCAGGGCGCTCAAGGTATCAAGATTGAGGTCGCTGGCCGATTGGGAGGCGCAGAAATGGCTCGCACGGTTTGGCTGCGCGATGGCCGGGTTCCGCTGCAAACTTTGCGTGCGGATATTGATTTTGCCCGAGCCGAAGCAGCGACGACTTATGGCCGTATCGGCATCAAGGTCTGGGTCTATCACGGCGATATGAAAGCCGAAGTAGAAGAAAAAGTCGAGACTACCGAAGGCGTCTACGTTAGCGAGTAGACGAGGTGTCTGTGAAGTGAGGTTGATGCTATGTTAATGCCAAAACGTGTGAAGTATCGCAAGCAAATGCGCGGCCGTATGAAAGGGAAGGAATCGCGCGGTGTCGAGATTTCCTTCGGCGATTATGGCCTGTTGGCGATGGAGCCGGGGTGGGTGACTGCCCGTCAAATAGAAGCTGCCCGTCGCACGCTTGTCCATGCTATGAAGCGCCGTGGCAAGGTCTGGATCCGCATCTTCCCGGATAAACCCTATACGCAGAAGCCCCCGGAAACCCGCATGGGTAAAGGCAAGGGCAACGTGGAATATTGGGTGGCGGTGGTCAAACCGGGCCGTGTTATGTTCGAAATTGGCGGTTTGGATGAGGCAGCTGCTCGTGAGGCGCTGGGCTTGGCCAGGCATAAATTTGCGATCAAGACCAAGATCATTGCCCGTAGTGATGTAGCGGCAGGAGAGTAGGCATGAAAACCGAAGAGATTCGCAAGATGTCGGTAGAAGAAATGCAGGCCAAACTGTCGGATATGCGCGAAGAGTTGATGAAACTCCGCTTCCAGCAGGTCACCGGTCAATTAACCGATACCAGCCATCTGCGCCTGCTACGTCGTGATGTCGCCCGCCTGGAGACTATCTTTAATGAGCGTACCCGGACGACTGTACAGGAAGGTGAAGCATGAATGACCGTCGTCGAATAACTGGTGTTGTTACCAGTAATAAAATGACCAAAACCGTTGTGGTTGAGATTGGCCGAACTTTCCGGCACCCGCTCTACCGCAAGGTGGTGCATTTGAGCAAGCGCGTCAAGGCACATGATGAACTTGGTTGCCAAATCGGTGATAAGGTTCAGATCGTGGAGAGCCGTCCTATCTCACGCGATAAGCGCTGGGTGGTTGAGTCGATCATCAAACGTGAAATCCGCGCGGCCGATTCTGGCGTGGAGGCGCAACCATGATTCAGCACGAGTCTCGTTTGAAAGTGGCTGATAATACCGGTGCGCGCGAAATCCTGGTCATCCATGTTATGGGAGGTTCGACCCGTAGATTCGGCGCGATTGGTGACATCGTGGTAGGGGCGGTCCAATCGGCGACCCCGCAGGGATCGATCAAGAAATCCGAGATTGTCAAGGCCGTGATTGTGCGTTGTACCAAGGAATGGCGTCGCGAGGATGGCTCCTATATCCGCTTTGACGACAATGCTGTTGTCATAGTGGATGCCGACGGCCAGAACTCGAAGGGCACTCGTATCTTCGGCCCGGTGGCACGTGAACTGCGCGAAAAGGGCTTTATGAAGATTGTTTCGCTGGCCCCGGAAGTGCTCTAGGCCAGTTGAGGAGCGAACGATGAGAGTCAAGATCCGTAAAGGTGATACCGTTGAGATCATCAGCGGGAAAATTGAAGAACAGGGCAAGCGCGGCGAAGTGATAAAGGTTCTGCCGGACGAGCACCGGGTGGTGGTGCAGGGTGTGAACATCCATACCAAACACCAGCGTCAGGTCCAGACTCAGGGCCGCACGATTAACCCTGGCCGTATCAAGTTCGAGGCCCCGCTCGATATCTCGAATGTTATGCTGGTCTGCCCGAAGTGCAGCGAACCGACCCGTATCGGTGTCCAGCGCGACGATGACGGCGCACACCGCGTCTGCAAGAAGTGCCAGGCGTTGATTGATTAGCCGCCGGTGGAGCATTGATTTATGAATAGAATGCAAGAAAGATACCAGAAAGAAGTTGTTTCGGCCCTGCTCAAAGCATTCCAGTATAAGAATATTATGCAGGTACCGCATATCGAAAAGGTCGTGGTCAATATCGGCCTGGGCGGTGAAGCAATGGATAATCCGAAAATGCTTGAAGCGGCGGCGGGCGACATGACCATCATTACCGGCCAGAAACCGGTCATGACCAAAGCGCGCAAGAGTATTGCTAACTTCAAACTGCGCGAGGGACGCATCATCGGCACCAAGGTGACTTTGCGCGGCGCCAAAATGTGGGCCTTCCTTGACCGGTTGATTAACACTGCTCTGCCGCGCGTGCGTGACTTCCGCGGTGTTTCTCCGGATGCCTTCGATGGGCGCGGCAACTATACACTTGGTCTGCGTGACCAGTTGATCTTCCCGGAGATCGAATACGATAAGATCGACAAGATAAGAGGCATGGAGGTCACGATTGTGACCACAGCCAAATCTGACGACCATGCACGGCTGATGTTGCAATTGCTGGGCATGCCGTTCAAGAAGGAAGCGTAACTATGGCAAGCACTTGCATGAAGTATCGTGAACTCCGCCGCAAGTATTCCAATCAAGTACGCCATCGCTGCTCGATTTGCGGACGCCCGCGCGGTTATATTCGCCGTTTCGGCCTGTGTCGGATTTGTTTCCGCGAATTCGCGCTGGAAGGGAAAATCCCCGGCGTCATGAAGTCGTCATGGTAGCCGGGTGGAGGTAGGAAATGAGCATGACTGATCCAATTGCTGATATGTTGACCCGCATCCGCAATGCCGTGATGAGTGGTCAGGCCATGACAGCTATGCCTCTTTCAAAGGTCAAAGTAGAAATTGCCAAGATCTTGAAAGAAGAAGGCTATCTGGAAAACTTCGAAGTCGCCGATGGCGAACGTCCCAGCCAGAAGGTCCTGCGCCTGAAGATCAAGTATATCGGTGAGCGCCGTGAGCGCAAGCCGGTTCTCACTGGTCTGGAACGCGTCAGCCGTCCTGGTCGCCGTATCTATACCAAAAAACAGGAGATTCCCTGGGTACTTTCGGGCATCGGTGTAGCCATCCTGTCCACCCCCAAAGGCATCATGACTGGCCAGCGAGCTCGCCAGTTGGGTGTGGGCGGTGAGATCCTCTGCAAGGTCTGGTAAGCGAGGAGGTAAATAAAGTGTCTCGAGTTGGAAGAATGCCTGTGGTTATCCCGGCTGGCGTGCAGATCGAACTCAACGGTTCGAGCGTGAGCGTGAAAGGCCCCAAGGGCGAAATGAAGCGCACGTTCTCCCCATTGGTCGGTATTGCTATGGAAAAGGGCCAAATTGTTATTACTCGCAATTCTGACCTGCCCGCTGAGCGCGCTTTGCATGGGACTACCCGTGCAGTACTTGCGAATATGATTCAGGGCGTTAGCGTCGGTTTTGAACGTGTTTTGGAAATCGAAGGTGTCGGTTATCGGGCCGAGATGAATGGCAAGAACCTGGTTCTAAATATGGGCTATTCGCACCCGGTAGAGATGGAACCGCCGGCAGGGATTTCTTTTGACGTTGAACAGAAAGCCCGCCTGGTGTTTGTGCGCGGCTTTGACAAGGAACTGGTCGGCCAGACCGCGGCGAATGTCCGTAGTGTCCGCAAACCGGAACCGTATCATGGCAAAGGCCTGCATTATCAGGGCGAGAAGATCCGACGCAAGGCTGGCAAGGCCGGAAAGGCGGCAAAGTAATCTATGGCTGAGAAATCTCGTTCTGAAGCTCGCATCCGGCGGCATGCACGTGTGCGCAAGAATGTGCAAGGTACCGCGCAGCGCCCCCGGTTGAGCGTCTTCCGTAGTCTCTCTGAAATTTACGTTCAAGTGATTGATGATCACATTGGGAATACCATTGCTTCCGCTTCGACCATTGATGAGGAATTACGCGGCAAGATGAAAGGCCTGAAGAAATTAGAGCAGGCAAAAATGGTCGGCAAAGCGGTCGCCGAACGTGCGATGGGCAAGGGTGTGAAGGCGGTCGTGTTCGACCGCGGCGGTTTCAAGTATAGCGGCCGGGTTAAGGCTCTGGCCGATGGCGCCCGTGAAGGCGGCCTGGAATTCTAAGGCCTGATTGGAGAACGCTATGTTGAATTACCAGGTAAGAGAAGCTGAACAGCAAGCAGAAGCACTAGACGAGCGCGTCATTGAAATTGCCCGCGTGGCTAAAGTGGTCAAAGGTGGTCGCCGGTTCCGATTCCGCGTGACGTTGATCATGGGTGATAACCACGGGAAAGTGGGTATGGGCGTCGGCAAGGCCAACGCCGTTCCGGATGCCATGCGCAAGGCCACCGATCGCGCCCGCAAGGACATGCACAAGGTCTTTCTTTTTGGGACGACCATCCCGCACGAAACGACCGGCAAGGTCGGCGGTGCGATCATCCTGCTCAAACCGGCTTCTCCCGGTACGGGCGTGATCGCAGGCGGCGGTGTGCGGGCTGTCCTGGAAGCAGTTGGCGTGCGCGATATCCTGACCAAATCACTGGGTTCCTCCAATGTCCTGAACATTGTTCAGGCGACCCTCCAGGCGCTTGAAACTCTCAAGTCGCCACAGGAAGAGGCCGCCCGGCGCGGCAAGCCCGTTGAAGACCTGCTGCCGTACTGGGAAAGGAGAAAGAAGCATGCCTAAAAAGGTCGAAGGCAAAACGATTAAGGTGACCCTAGTCCGCAGCGCGATCGGCTTTCCGGTGCCGCAAAAGGCAACTGTAAAAGCCTTGGGCCTGCGCCATCTCAACCAGACTGTTGAACACAATGACACACCTGCAATGCGTGGTATGTTGATGAAAGTTATCCACTTGATTCGTGTTGAAGAATAGGGACGAAGATGAAACTGAACGATCTCAAACCCAATCCAGGGTCCAAAAAGAACCGCAAACGTGTTGGACGCGGTATCTCTGCCGGTCAGGGAAAGACGGCTGGCCGCGGTACCAAAGGCCAGAACTCCCGCGCCGGTTCGGGCGGGCACCTGTACCGTCAAGGTGGTCAGCTGCCGTTCTTCCGCCGCCTGCCGTTCGTGCGGGGCAAGGGTTTTACTCCGCCCAACGAGGTTGAATTTAACGAAATCAATCTCGACCAGTTATCCTCCTTCAAAGCCAACGCCGAAGTCACGCCCGAAACCCTTGACCAGGCTCGTCTGATCCGCGACCCGCGCAACCCGGTTGCGCTTATGGGACGCGGTGAACTGAAGATCGCCCTGAAGGTGCGCGTAGATCGCGTGACCAAGAGCGCCAAGGCAAAAATCGAAGCCGCCGGTGGCACGGTGGAACTGATTGGATAACTCGTTCCTGCGAGGAGCCCCCTTATGAAAAACCCATTTTCGGGTGTGCGTTACCTCTGGAAGTCAGAGGATATCCGTCGCAAACTGATTGTGACCCTGATCATTCTGGTTATCTACCGGTTGGCGGCGAACGTTCCTGTGCCGGGTATTGATGGAGCTGCTCTCAAGTCGTTGATGAAGAACCTGAGTAGTACGGGGTCATTTTTTGCTTTTCTTGACCTGCTCTCTGGTGGCACGGTCTAGCACTTCTCGTTGCTGTCCATGGGCGTCTACCCGTACATCACGGCGCAGATTATCCTGCAATTGCTGACTCCAATCTTCCCTGCGCTCCAACGAAAAATGGAAGAAGATCCACGCGAGGCTCGCAAGTGGCAGGAAAAGTGGACCTATTATCTGGCTGTACCGATGGCTGCACTTTCCGCTCTGGGTCAGATTAACATCTTCAACTCGTATTCAGCCAGGAGTTCTGGAGCTGTGATTGTTCCATTTGGGTTCACAAGCGCACTCTGGCTTCCCTCGCTGACGGTCCTGGTTACGATGATTGGCGGAACGATGTTTGCCATATGGCTGGGCGAGTTGATCTCTGAATATGGCATTCGTGGTCAGGGCCTCTCCCTGATAATCTTTGCCGGTATCGTGGCTCGTATGCCAGCCCAATTTGGTACACTCCTGGCGGATAAGCAGCATGGTTGGATCCTGGTGGTTGCGATGGTTGTCGTGATGGTGGCGGTTATCTACGCCATTGTTTACGTGCAACAAGGACGCCGCTACATGCCGGTCATGTATCCGGGCCGGCGTGTTGGCAACCGGATGTCCATGCCGGTCAAAGGAACGCTGCCGTTGATGGTTAACCTGGCAGGCATGATCCCGCTCATCTTTGCCAGCGCCATCCTCCAGTTCCCGGCAATTATTTCAAGTTACTTCACCGGTTCAAAGTTCGCCTGGGTGGCAAATTTTGCCACAACTACGCAAACTACCTTTAGCCCCCAATCAGGGGTCTATCAATTGCTGTACTTCCTGATGGTGGTGGTCTTCACCTTCTTTTACACTGACGTGATGTTCTCCCAGCAGAATTATGGTGAGAATCTGAAGAAAGTTGGTGCGCAGATTCCTGGCATCAACCGTGGTGCCCCAACTCAGAAATACCTGACTAAGGTCCAGCGCCGTATTACGCTCCCCGGTGCGCTGTTTTTGGGTTTGGTAGCTGTCTTGGGATATCTCATCAACCTGATCCTGATAGCGGTAGGCATTGGAGGCGCAACGTCGTCCACATCCATTTTGCTGGTTTCGTCGGCTGGTCTGCTCATCGTGGTGGGTGTTGTCCGCGATACCTTCATGAATATTGACGCCGAACTGAAACTGCACGGCTACGATGATGCCCGGCTGGTGAAATAGGCTCAGGCATGCCCACTTACATCGTTCTTCTCGGACCTCCCGGCGTTGGCAAAGGTACTCAAGCGAAACTCATCGCTGAAACTACCGGTCTGCCGCACGTTTCTTCGGGTGATCTTTTCCGGGAGAACATTAAGAACGAGACCGAACTCGGTAAACTGGCCCAGTCCTTTATGAACAAAGGCGAACTGGTCCCTGACGATGTAACTATCAGCATGATTCGTGGCCGGCTCTCCCGCCCGGACTGCAAAGGCGGTGCCCTGTTGGATGGCTTCCCACGCACTACAGTGCAGGCAGATTCCCTGGCGAGCCTGTTGGCAGAGTTTGACGGCAAAGTGAACTATGTGCCGTATATCACTGCCTCCGAGACCACGCTGATCGAGCGTCTGAGTGGACGCTGGACTTGCAAAGCGCAGGGACACGTTTTCCACGAGAAGTACAACCCGCCGCAAAGAACCGGCGTTTGTGACTTCGATGGCTCACAGCTTTATCAACGCGAAGATGACAGGGCCGAGACGGTCACACGGCGCATCCAGGTCTATTTTGCACAGACCGCACCCCTGATCGCTCACTACCGTGAGGGCGGCCTGCTTTCTGAAATTGACGGCGCCCAGCCGATTGAAAAAGTGACTGCCGACCTGTTGGTAGTACTCAGGAAATAAGGATGAGCTGGGATCGCGATATTAGTAGTAAAAATGCAGCTGAAATCGCTCTGATGCGTGAAGCTGGACGCGTCAACGCCGAAGCGTTGGCGGCCGTTCGAGAACTTTTACAACCCGGCGTTACTACCGCAGACCTCAACGCGGCTGCAGAGGAAATTCTGCGGAAACATGGCGCTTACTCACCGTTCAAGAACTACGGTCAGCCTCCATTCCCCGGTTCCATCTGCGTCAGCATCAACGAGCAGTTGGTGCACGGCATCCCTGGTAATCGTAAACTGCAGGAAGGCGATATCGTCTCAGTGGATTGCGGGACAGTTCTGGAAGGGTTTATTGGTGACTCGGCTTTTACGGCCGGAGTAGGGGAGATCTCCCCGATGGCCAGGAAGCTGATTGAAGTTACCGAGCAGGCGTTGTATGTTGGTATCGCCATGATGCGCACCGGGAATAAAACGGGCGATGTCTCGGCTGCCATCCAGCAGTATGTGGAGGCTCAAGGATTTCACGTTGTCCGTGAATATACCGGACACGGCGTTGGCCGGAAAATGCACGAGGGGCCGCAGGTGCCGAACCATGGCACTCCAGGCACCGGGGTCCTGTTGCGACCCGGTATGACAATAGCTCTCGAACCGATGGTACTCATCGGTACGCACCGGACCCGTGTCCTGTCCAACCAGTGGACGGTTGTCTCTGCTGACGGATCTCTGACGGCCCACCAGGAACACTCGGTGGCCATCACCGAAGGCGACTCTCTAATCCTGACTGTCCCGTGACCCTGCGAGACACCGCCGAAACTGGACGGATACGAGTAGAACAAGTATAATTAAATGTTTGGCTGAACTACCATAAGTAAGGAGAAAGCAATCATGAAAGTAAGTCCCTCCATTCGCAAGCGCTGTGCGAAGTGCAAGATTGTCAAGCGCAAAGGCAGATTGTTCATCATCTGCGAAAATCCGAAGCACAAAC
The DNA here is from genome assembly GCA_026389975.1 of Chloroflexota bacterium. Taxonomy (GTDB): domain Bacteria; phylum Chloroflexota; class Anaerolineae; order Anaerolineales; family Villigracilaceae; genus UBA877. Next base: position 4,777 of record JAPLGV010000501.1, on the reverse strand, counting down.
AGCGACAAGGATAGGATAAGGATATATGGCAAGAATTGAAGGTGTTGACCTGCCGCGCAATAAGCGCGTCGAAGTGGGCCTGAATTACCTATTCGGCATCGGTCCTGCGCGTTCGCGCGAGATTCTCGCTGCGACCAAGATTTCCCCGGATACGCGCGTCAAAGACCTGACCGAATCCGAAGTTGCGGCCATCCGCGATTACATTTCCAAGAACTGGAAAGTCGAAGGCGACCTGCGCCGCCAGGAGCAGATGAATATCAAGCGTCTGGTGGAAATTGGCTGCTACCGCGGCCTGCGTCATCGCCGCAACCTGCCCGTGCATGGGCAGCGTACCCGCACGAATGCCCGCACCCGCAAGGGTATCAAGAAGACAGTGGCCGGGCGCGGACGCCGCAAGGGCGGTAAGAAGTAATCCGGAAACAGGAAATAGAGAGGTATTATGGCTCAGACTGTACGTTCGGCGCGCCGCTCCAGTGGCGCTAAAAAAGGAAAGCGCACGCTGTCTTCTGGGCAGGTGCATGTCTTCGCATCGTTCAACAATACGATTGTGACTGTGACCGACCCCGACGGCAACACCCTGTGCTGGGGGAGCGCTGGCTCGGTGGGCTTTAAAGGATCACGCAAGAGCACCCCCTTCGCTGCCCGTCTGGCGGCTGAGCAGGCTATCAAGGCTGCCCAGGCAATGGGCATTCAGGAAGTGGATGTTATCGTCACAGGTCCTGGCCCTGGCCGCGAGAATGCCATTCGCGCCGTTCAGGCGATGGGACTAAAGGTCAAGTCAATCGCGGACATTACCCCGGTGCCGCACAATGGTTGCCGGCCTCCAAAGAAGCGTCGCGTCTAGTTTTGGTGAGAGAGGTTAGTAAGTATGGCGAAATATACTGGGCCGGCCTGTAAACTGTGCCGGCGTGAAGGTGAAAAATTGTTCCTCAAAGGAGAGCGTTGCTTTTCTCCCAAGTGTGCTTTTGAACGCCGCAGTTTTGCCCCGGGTCAGCATGGCCCGACCGGCAGCCGCGGCAGCCGCGGCGGTCGGGGCGGCACCGGGCGTGTATCTGACTTTTCCAAGCAGTTACGTGCCAAGCAGAAAGCCCGTCGCGTCTACGGCGTTTTTGAGCGCCAGTTCCGCCGCTACTACGGCCATGCCATCCGGGCGCGGGGTGTCACGGGTCTTATGCTGTTGCAGATCCTGGAATCTCGCCTGGACAATGTTGTCTTCCGGCTGGGTTTTGCTTCAAGCCGCGCCCAGGCTCGTTTGCTGGTCACTCATGGTCATTTCACCGTTAATGGCCGTCGCACGGATGTTCCGTCCATGAACCTGGGCGTGGGGGACGTGCTTGCAGTGCGCGAAGGCTCGTTGGACGCCACGTACTTTAAAGAACTGGCTCCACTGGCCGAGACGCGCAATGCTCCGGTTTGGCTGAGTCGTGACATCACAACGCTTTCAGGCAGCGTGTTGCGCATGCCTGAGCGCCCCGAGATTGACGGCAACCTGAACGAGCAGTTGATCGTCGAGTATTACTCGCGCTAATCTGAGTCCACTGTATTAAACGCGGCGTGCCGTTTTGTACGCCGATGAGAGGGTACCGTGACAATCACAAACATGGTAATGCCGAAGATCGAGCGCGAAGCCGAAGCTCGGAATTATGGCAAATTCGTCATCAGCCCGTTGGAACATGGCTATGGCGTGACGTTGGGCAATGCCCTGCGGCGTGTACTGCTCTCGTCACTGGAAGGTGCGGCGGTGACATCTATCCGTATCTTAGATGTCCTGCACGAGTTCAGTGACATTCCGGGAGTGCGCGAAGATGTTCTTCAGGTCATGTTGCAGGTCAAGCAACTGCGCCTGATCATGGAAGGCGTAGACACAATTCGTATGCACTTGGAAGTGCGTGGTGAAGGCGTGGTTACAGCAGCTGATATTATCGCCCCGCCGGAGATCAAGATCATCAATCCTGATCTTTATATATTTACCGCCGATAGTGCCAAAGCCCGTCTGGATATTGAGTTCACCGTTGAACGTGGACGCGGATATGCTCCATCCAACGAGCGCGGGCGCATGCCCATCGGAGAATTACCGGTGGATGCCATTTTCGGTCCGGTCAAGCGAATAAACTGGGAAGTGCAATCGGCGCGTGTTGGGCAGAGCACCAATTACGATAAACTGGTCCTTGAAATCTGGACTGACGGTGCTATTGCACCGGAAAGCGCCCTGAGCACATCGGCCAAAATCCTGATTGAGCATCTGCGCTATGTGGCTGGAATCAGCGAAGAAACGCTGTCCATTGCGATGGAAAAAGAAGTATCTGGTTCGCGCCTGACCAGCGAAGTAGCCGAGACCCCGGTCGAATCCCTTGACCTCTCGGTGCGTGTCTTCAACTCGCTCAAGCGTACCGGCATCATCACCGTCGGCGATGTGCTTGAACTGCTTGATAAGGGTGACCAGGCGGTCATGTCCATCCGCAATTTTGGCGAAAAGAGCCTCGAAGAACTGCGCCTCAAGATGCGTGAGAAGGGTTTTTTGAAAGACGAACCCAAGAAAGAGTCGGAGTAATTGAACAATGCGACACCAAGTAGCAGGTTTTAAACTCAATCGTACCAAGGGCGCGCGCATCGCTTTGCGCCGTAATCTGATCAAGCAATTCTTTGCAAACGAGCGTATTCGCACCACCGTAACAAAAGCGGCTGCGATTCGTGGCGAAGCGGAAAAAATGATCACAGTTGCCCGCAACGTCAAGGATGCCAGCGATAACGAAAAAGTAGCGGCCCGCCGCTTTATAGTCGCCAAGCTGGGCAACAACAGCAATGACATTGTCAAGAAACTGTTCGATGAGATTGCACCCCGCTTTGCCGAGCGCAACGGTGGTTATACGCGCGTGCTCAAACTCGGCCCTCGCTTCGGCGATAAAGCGGAGATGGCTCTGCTCGAACTTGTCGAAGAGTAGCTCATCAGGGATTAGATAATCAGGCGGCCAGGCTAGATCCCTGAACCCTGATTGCCTGATCACCTACCATGGCTCGTTACCAGATTATCCTTGCTTACGACGGCACCCACTTTCTGGGCAGCCAGCGGCAAGCGGTCTCCCGTACGGTACAGGGTGATCTCGAAAAAGCCCTGCACAAACTCGGATGGGATGGGCAGACGGTCACCCTGGCCGGGCGCACGGATACCGGCACCCATGCCAGTGGACAGGTGGCGGCCTTTGACCTCGATTGGGGTCACGGTCTCGATGAACTGCACAAGGCCCTGAACGCTCATCTACCGCAAGATATGGCTGTGCGGGAAGTCAAAGTGGCGGAGGATGCATTCCACCCGCGCTTTGATGCCAGTTCCCGCTGCTACCGTTACCGGCTGTTTTGCGCCAGCGTGCGGGACCCGTTGCGGGAACGCTACGCCTGGCGCGTCTGGCCCGCTGTAACCGAACTGACGCCGCTCGCCGCAATCTGGCCCGGCACACACGATTTCGCCGCCTTCGGTACCCCTCCCCGGACTGAAGGCAGCACGGTGCGAACGGTCCTGTCTGCTGAATGGCAGAACCACGGCGATGAGTGGACCTTTGACATCCAGGCGGATGCCTTCCTGTACCGCATGGTGCGCAGGCTGGTCTATGTCCAGGTGGCCGTAGGTCAGGGCAGACTCCTGGTAGAAACGCTGGTTCGGGCGCTCGAAAACAATCCCGGTTCAGCCCGAGAGGTCCGGAAAGAAGCACAAAGCCGGATCCCTGCAAATCTTGCCCCGGCAAGCGGCCTGACGCTCGTCGAAGTCCGTTATGATAATCTGGTTTGAATTAGTCTGAATGTTTGGAGAGACAAAAGTGTACAAATCTTACTATCCCAAGGCTGCTGAGATTGATCGCCAATGGTTGCTGGTGGATGCCAACGGTGAAATCCTGGGTCGCCTGGCGACCAAAATCGCCTACCTCCTGCTTGGCAAACACAAGCCGGGCTTTACCCCCGGCGTTGAACTGGGCGATTTCGTGGTTGTCATCAATGCCCAAAAAATTACCGTCACTGGCACCAGAACCCATACCAAAATGACCGAGAAAATGTACCACCATCACTCGGGCTATCCCGGTGGCTTGAAATCTATCAACTTGCGCGACCAGTTGAGCACGCATCCCGACCGCGTCATCCGTGCCGCGGTGTGGGGCATGTTGCCGCACAACAAGATGGGCCGCCATCTCATCACCCGGCTCAAGGTCTATGGCGGTGCGGAGCATTCGCACGGCGCTCAGAATCCGAAGCTGGTTGCGTAAAGGAGCAGGAATATGTCTGTGCAATATTTTGAAGGCATTGGACGCCGCAAGCAAAGCATCGCCCGTGTGCGTATTATGGCAGGTTCGGGACGCTTCATTGTCAATGACAAGGATGCTCCGGCCTTCTTCAACCGTCTGGGCGACCTCGAAGCCATTTTGGCCCCGATGAAGGCTGCCGGTCAGGATACCAAAATTTACGATATCACCGTGGTAGTTAATGGCGGTGGTGTGACCGGTCAGACCGACTCAGTGCAGCTTGGTCTGGCGCGTGCTCTGGTCAAGATGAATCCAGAGAACGTTCCGGCCATGCGCAAGGGCGGCTTCCTGACGCGGGATGCACGCGTCAAGGAACGCAAGAAGCCAGGCCTCAAGCGCGCCCGCAAGGCTCCGACCTACACCAAGCGCTAGATCAAAACAAAAAGAAGAAAACAAAACGTACTGCCTGGGATTGCCCAAAATCTTCAGCGCATTACGTTTTACTTTAAGCCTTTTGTTTTTCACCTTTTGTTTTATGGAGTTTCTAT
>JAPLGV010000476.1 GCA_026389975.1 Chloroflexota bacterium | reverse complement strand
CTGGAAAGTGGGGGCCGGGGTGCGGTCCCTGTAGGCGTCCCCGGCAAAGATGACCAGGTCCACTTTTTCGGCAATCGCGGCCTCGATGATGGCGTCGAGGGATTTGAGGAAATCCAGCACGCGCAGCGGCAGGCCCGTTTCAGGGTCGTGGCGGCCATAGTTGGCCATATCGATGTGCGCGTCGGCAAAATGCAGGAGTTTCATTAGTTCATTACGGGGAGATACCCCATTGCGCCAATTTATCCAGAGCGGGCTGGAAGCCGGGATGGTAATGGACGGCTTCGCGCATATCTTCGTAGGCTTTGTCGTAGTAGCCGAGGTCGGCTTCAGCCAGGGCGCGCCAATAGAGGGTCTCTTCGAGAACGCGGTGAGAGAAGAGCGCATATCTTCGTAGGCTTTGTCGTAGTAGCCGAGGTCGGCTTCAGCCAGGGCGCGCCAATAGAGGGTCTCTTCGAGAACGCGGTGAGAGAAGAGGGTCGCCTCGGTCTTATCCGCCAGGTTGATAACATCCTGGTAGCGGCTGGTGTAGTAGTAGGCTTTGTAGGGGCCGGTCTGGTACCACATCACGCGGTAGGGGCGGTCATTTTCGGGCAGCGCGTTGTAGAGGGTGAAAGCCTGATCGTATGCCAGTGCGCCCTGACCGTAGTCGGTCAGCAGGCCGTAATTGGAGCCTTTGTTGAACCAGGCGAAGAACTCGTCAATGCCGGTCAGAGCCGAGGTCTCCTGTTCGGCAGTATCCAGAGCTTTTTGGGCAGCCCAGGATTCATCGGCCCAGTTCCCAAGCACCTGATAGAGTTCCGACTCGCGCTCCGGCTGGTAGACTACGATGAAGACATAGTTGAACGCGCGCCAGCCCTGGAGATATTCTTCGTAACTCGCTCTTACGTTTTTGCCTTGCTGTTCGTAGGGGATATTTTCATTGGGGGTGTAGGAATCCTGAAAGATGAACTCCCCGGTGCTGTCATCGTAACCGGTGGTGAAGGCGTAGTGACCGGCCCACTGCATGGTATTTTCGGGCCGCAGGGTCTGGTAGATGCCCTTCTCGGCGATAACCGGGAACCCGGCAGCGATCAGGCTTCTTAGCAGGTCCAGTGTACCGCCGTAGCGGAAGAGTGCCCGGAAGAGGGTTTTATCATTGACAAAATCCACCATCTCGTAGGGCATCACGTTGACGTCGGTCTGGGAGCGCTGGATGGCATCCAGGCTGGGGTCGTCCACGCCGGGCTTGATGGTCGCCCCGACCTCGTCGCGGGTGCCGGTCCAACCCATGTATTTGAGCGCCATGGTCAGGTTGGCCGGGCCGCAATAATTCCAGCGGTTCATCTGGTCTACGAAGATGACGCCGTCCAGGATTACAGTCAGCGGGACGGGTGTGGAGGTGATAGTCGGGGTGAATTGAGCCGTCGTTACCGGGGTGGGAGTGGAAGTAGGCTGGGGGGTAATGGTGACCTGTGACTGCTGGGTGGGAACGAAGACGACTTGCCCCGGTGGATTGAAGAAGTAGTAGATTTGCGTTTGCAGGTCTTCCACCCGCCAGGCGATTGCAGCATGAATTTTCGGGATGAAAGACAGGGCCACGGAGAGGAGGATCAATACCACCAGGCCGAGCATAATTTTCGCGATTCGATTGGTTCGTTTACGCATGGGCAGGATTATACTGCTTTCCACAGTGCACTGTAAATCAAGAAAATGAGAAAAAATGATAAACGGGCGACCAGCCGGATAGGGGTTGGTCGCCCGTTGGGTTGAATTTTGGGCTACAGGTCTATGCTTCGCGGACTTCACCGTCAATTACATCATCATCACCGTCTGGTGGAGGCGTTTGCGGACCGTTCGGCTGAGTACCGTCGAAGCCTCCGGCTTGCGAACCGCCTTCGGGTGGTTTCTGCTCCTGGGCGTACACTTGCTGGCTGAGAGCGTAGAACATATTTTGCAGTTCGTCGGTGGCCTTCTTTATTTTGGTGAGATCGTCACCCTGGGCTACCTGTTTGAGATCGTTGACCTTGGCCTCGATTTTTGTCCGTTCGTCGGCAGAGACTTTTTCACCCAGGTCGCGTATGGCTTTCTCGGTCTGGTAGACCAGATTGTCGGCAGTGTTGCGGGCGTCAATCATCTCGCGGCGTTTCTTGTCTTCAGACTCGTAGCGCTTTGCCTCTTCGACCTTGCGGGCAATCTCATCCTTGTTCAGGTTGGTGGAAGCGGTCACGGTGATCTTCTGCTCTTTGCCGGTGGCCTTGTCTTTGGCGGTCACGTTGAGGATGCCGTTGGCGTCAATGTCGAAGGTGACTTCAACCTGCGGGATGCCGCGCGGCGCGGGCGGGATGCCGTCCAGGCGGAAGCGGCCGAGAGACATGTTATCGCCAGCCATCGGGCGCTCGCCTTGCAGGATGTGAATGTCCACGGCGGTCTGGCTGTCGGCGGCGGTGGAGTAGGTCTCGGTCTTGCGCACAGGGATGGTGGTGTTGCGTTCGATCATTTTGGTCATCACGCTGCCCAGGGTTTCCACACCCAGCGAGAGCGGGGTCACGTCGAGCAGGAGGATATCCTTGACCTCGCCGCCCAGTACCCCGGCCTGGATGGCCGCGCCGACGGCAACTACTTCGTCGGGGTTGACGCCCTTATTCGGCTCTTTACCGTCCGTCAGCTTGCGTACCAGTTCCTGCACCATCGGCATCCGGGTGGACCCGCCGACGAGGACGACTTCGTTCAAATCCGAAGCCTTCAGGTTGGCATCCTTCAGGGCGGATTCAAATGGGCCGCGGCAGCGGTTGAGCAGGTCTTCGGTCATTTGCTCGAACTTGGCGCGCGTCAGTTTCAGCACCAGGTGCTTCGGTCCGTTGGCGTCGGCGGTGATGTAAGGCAGGTTGATCTCGGTCTCCATCATGCTGGAGAGTTCAACCTTGGCTTTTTCGGCGGCTTCGCGCAGGCGCTGGAGGGCCTGGCGGTCGTTGCGCAGATCAATGCCTTCCTGCTTCTTGAACTCGTCCGCCGTCCAGTTGACGACGCGCTGGTCCCAATCATCGCCGCCCAGGTGGGTGTCGCCGTTGGTGGACTTGACCTCAATGACGCCCTCGCCCACGTCCAGGGTGGACACGTCGAAGGTACCGCCGCCCAGGTCGAAGACCAGGATGGTTTCGTTTTTCTTCTTGTCCAGGCCATAGGCCAGGGCCGAGGCGGTCGGTTCGTTGATGATGCGTTTCACGTCCAGACCGGCAATCTTGCCGGCGTCCTTGGTGGCCTGGCGCTGGCTGTCGTTGAAGTAAGCCGGGACGGTGATGACTGCTTCGGTCACAGTCTGACCGAGGTAGGCTTCTGCGTCCGCTTTTAGTTTGGCCAGGATCATGGCGCTGATCTCCTGGGGGGAGTATTCGCGCCCGGTCTGGGGCAGTTTGACCCGGGCTTCCCCGGCCGGGCCGCGCAGGACCTGGTAGGGGACCATCTTGCGCTCTTCAGGCACCTCGGAGAAGCGGCGGCCCATGAAGCGTTTGATGGAGTTAATCGTGTTTTCCGAATTAATGACGGCCTGCCGTTTGGCGGTCTGTCCCACCATGCGCTCGTTGTTCTTGTTGAACGCTACCACCGAAGGGCACAACCGAC
>JAPLGV010000111.1 GCA_026389975.1 Chloroflexota bacterium | reverse complement strand
AGTTCCGAGAGCTCCTGAATATTTTTCCCGGTCGCCCCGTGCCCCGTCTCCCGTCCGAGAACCGGGACTACCATGCGGGAACCGGGACTACCCCGCTGGAACCGGGACTACCACGCGGGGCCGCCTCCTTGGCCAGGGCAGTCAGGGAGTTATATAGCGAGGGGCAGACGGATTACTCGCTCGACCCAATTGTGCTGACGGATGCGCAGGGAAATCCCGTCGGTCGGATTGCAGACGGCGACGCGGTCATCTTCTGCTGCCGCCGCGGCGAGCGCGAGATCCAGTTAACGGAAGCATTTACAGAGCCCGGCTTCGACCGCTTCCCGCGCCCCGGTCTTCAAAACCTGACCTTTGTCATCCTGACGCTCTACCACGAAAAATTCAAAGACCTGCCGGTGGCGTTCGCTCCCGCAAAAATCCAGGACACGCTGGGCGAGACCGTCAGCCGCGCCGGCCTGCGCCAACTGCATACCTCCGAGTCGGAAAAATTTGCACACATCACTTTCTTCTTCAATGGCGGGAACAACCAACCTTTCTCAGGCGAAGACGACGTGCGCATTCCGTCACTCAAAGGCATTCCATTTGACCAGGTGCCGGAAATGAGCCTGGAGAAAGTCGCCGGGCAGGTGTTGGACGGCATCGAAAAACGCTGCGACCTGATCGTGACCAACTTTGCCAACGGCGACGTCATCGGACACACCGCCAACCGTGAAGCGAAGATCCAATGTGCCTCGCTCGTGGACCGGCGGCTGGGTCAGGTGGTGGACGCCGCCCTGGCTGCCGACTACGTTACCCTCATCACTGCCGACCATGGCAACCTGGAAGAAATGACCAACCCGGATGGGACGCCGCACGTTGCCCACACGACCAACCTTGTCCCGCTTATCCTGATTGATCCGCGCCTTACCGGGACCCTTGACCTGCCCCCTTCACCCTGCGGGAACTTCGCGGGGACCTTCGGCGAGGACGGCAAACTGGCCGATGTGGCCCCGACAATTTTGTCGGCCCTCGGCCTTGCCCAACCGGCTTCCATGCTTGGTGCTAATCTTGCCCCCGGGCACGACTGGGGTGGGAAGCGGCGCGTGATGCTGGTCATTCTCGATGGCTGGGGCCTCGGCAAGCAGGATGATACCAACCCAATTTTCCTCGCCCAGACTCCCGTCTGGGACGGCCTGATCCGGCGCTATTCATACAGCCGATTGCAAGCTGCGGGCGAGGCAGTGGGACTGAAAGCAGGCAAAGCCGGGAACTCGGAAGCGGGTCACTTGAACATCGGCGCCGGGCGCGTCGTCCTGCAGGATGACGTCCGTCTTGACTTGGCGATGAAAGATGGTTCGTTTTACACGAACGAGGTTTTTCTCCGCACGATTGACGATGTCAAACAGCGCGGCACCAGCCTGCACCTGATTGGCCTGCTCACCGAAAAAAGTTCACATGGTTCGATTGACTATCCGCTGGCGCTGTTGAAGATGGCAAAAGAAAATGGCCTGGACAAAGTTTACCTGCACGTAATTTTCGATGGCCGCAGTACCCAACCGGGCAGCGCGCCCGCACTGCTGGAGAAGTTGGAAACGCAAGTGGACGAGATTGGCCTTGGCCAGGTCGTCACTGGTATCGGGCGGGGGATCGCCCTCGACCGGGACGGCAACTATGCCAAAATCCACCGCGCCTACGACGCGTTTGTCACCGGCGTTGGAAAAAAGTGCGTCACGAACTGACGGTAGTCCCGGTTCCAAGACGGGATGGAGGACTTTCCATGCACAGCGTACGGGAGGAACACCCTATGGACCTCAAATTTCTACAAAACCTGATTGTGCCCGCTCAAACAAAGATCGCCATGATCATTATGGATGGGCTGGGCGGATTGCCGCTCGAGCCGGGCGGCAAAACCGAGTTGGAAACCGCCCGCACACCAAATCTCGACGCGCTGGCGGCTCAATCCGCTCTGGGGCTGACGGTGCCGGTTGGGCCGGGGATTACCGCGGGCAGCGGCCCCGGTCATCTCGCCATTTTCGGATATGACCCCATCCAGTACGAAATCGGACGCGGCGCGTTGGAAGCGCTCGGCGTTGATTTTGAATTGGGTCCCGATGACGTTGCAGCACGCGGTAATTTTTGTTCACTGGATGCAAATGGATTATTGACGGATCGTCGTGCCGGGCGTATCCCGACTGAGGTGGGGTGCGAACTGGCAGAACTTCTACGCACCATCAAAATTGACGGCGTCGAGTTCTTTATCGAACCGGTCAAGGAACATCGTTTCGCCTTCGTCATGCGCGCCCCCAGCCTGGGCGAAGCACTGAGCGACACCGACCCGCTGAAAACCGGCGTGCCTCCGCTATCGGTGTGCGCGGCAGGCCCGGGGTCCGAGAAAGCAGCGAAATTAGCCAACCGGTTTATCGAGCAGGCGTGCAAGTTACTGGCGGATAAGCATCCCGCCAATATGATCATGCTGCGCGGCTTTGCCAAATTTCCAAAAGTACCTTCCTATCGGGATTTGTTTGGTTTGAATGCAGCTGCCATTGCCGTGAACGGGATGTATCGCGGGGTGGCGAAACTGGTTGGAATGACCGTCTTGCCTGTGGACAGCCAGACGATTGCGGATGAATTCTCTGTGTTGGAAAAGAATTGGAGCGATTTCGATTTCTTCTACCTGCACGTCAAGCAGACCGATACCTGCGGCGAGAGCGGCGATTTTGCAGGCAAGGTGAGCGCCATCGAAGAAGTGGACGCGCTGATACCGCGCTTGATGGCGCTCCAGCCGGATGTGGTCATTGTCAGCGGCGACCACTCATCCCCGGCAGTGCTCAAATCGCACTCCTGGCATCCCGTGCCGACTCTGCTGTATTCCAAATATGTCCGCCCGGACGGCATCGCTGAATTTGGCGAGCGCGCCTGTGTGCGCGGCAGTCTCGGCGTTCTACCGGCGAAGCACATCATGCCAATTGCGCTGGCGAATGCCGGGCGTGTGGCAAAGTATGGAGCATAAATCAGACATGGCTGAACAAAACATTTTCGAGCCCAAAGTATTTTCCGCAAACCTGTTCGAGAAAATGAAGCGCATCAATCCCGGTATCCAGGCTTTGGAGTTGTACGAATTCCGCTACGGGTTGAATGACCTGGTTCCCGAAAAAGGCTGGGAATCCGTAAAACTGGATAGCAAAGAAGAAATCGAAATGCGCCTCAACAGCCGTGATTTCTATGACAGCATCCAGATCAAACCAATGCACAGCATACGGGAAGAACACCCTAAGGTGGGTGACCGGGTTGTGCTGGACGAACAAATTATCCGGCTGGCGCAAATGCTCTTTGTGGGCCTGGTCACAGGCGAGGTTGCACAAGACTGGGTGAAGACGCATTTCTACTTCGATATACGCGGCTTTTACTTCCTGCACCGCACGCTCTATTTCACCGAGAAAGTGCTGGCGCATTTTGGCGGCAAACCGTTCAAACGTTTCGAGCAAAAGCAAAAGAACCTCGAGCGACAACAAGACGTGGGGTATAGAGAGTTCAAAGAGGCAAATGCCGAAGTGGATGAACTTTTCATCGAGAGCGTGAAGAAAATCATAGCATCCCGTGGGACCCCGATCCTGCTCGCCATTGCCGGGCCAACTGCCGCCGGGAAGACCGAAATTGTCGAGCGCCTGCGCAGCGCATTTGAGCAGGCGGGCCAGCAAGTTACCTCCATTGAACTGGATAATTTCCTGACCGACCGGGACTACCGTGAGGCGCAGGGCATTCACTCTCAGGGCAAGCAAGCCCTGCACTTCGAGCTTTTCAAGCAGAGCTTGGAAGACATCACGCATGGGAAAAAGATCAGTATCCCCTGCTACGACACTGTGTACGCCACCTCCAGCCACGACCTGGACGGCAACTTGAAACCGGATGGCGTACCGATCGAGATCGAGCCTGCTGATATTATTTTCATCGAAGGTAATTTCCCATTTTTACTCGAGGAAGTTATCCATCTGATCGGGATCAAGGTGGTATATCTAACCGACGACCCCATTCGAATGAAGCGCAAATGGAAACGCGATATTGACTATCGCAAGAAATATGCCCCCACCTATTTCCGAAACCGTTTTTTCAAAGACCAATTCATCATGGCCCAGATCGCCTACCTGCCTCAAATGGAGGTCTGCGATATGACCGTCGACACCACCGGTGCGGCCCTATGGGTGACGTCTGAAATCTCGAAAATCCTAAGGTAAGGGTTGAAAGGATCGCGTATGTCTGGAACGAACAGGTTGCATACCCCGGTATATTTTACTGCGGTTCTGTTTGAGACAATGAAGCGGATCAATGCGGGAATCGAGGCTCTGGAGTTGTATGAATTCCGCTACGCGCTGGAAAACGTTTATCCGGAGGATGGCTGGGACTCAGTAGAACTGGACAAGCAGGAGGAAATCGAACGTTTGATTGGTAGCCGCGATTTCTATACGGGTATCCAACTCAAACCCCGGGTTGGGGATAGGATTGTTCTGGATGAAAATATTGTCCGCCTGACCCGCATGCTTTTCGCAGGACTGGTGAGCGGAGAATATGCCGAGGAGTGGGTCAGGGTACACTTTTATTTCGATATAAGAGGTTTTTACTTTTTACCTCGGACGGTCTATTTTACGGAGGCTGTGTTAGCGCATTTTGGCGGTAAACCATATAAGCGTTTCGAGCCAAGGCAAAAACGCTTTGAGCGCTTTCAAGATGTTGGTTACAAGGATTTCAAAGATGCAAATGCAGAAATCGACCAGGCCTTTGTTGAGAGTGTAAAGAAACTCATCAGTGCCCGGGGAACCCCAATGCTGATCGCTCTTGCCGGGCCTACAGCGGCGGGTAAGACCGAGATTACGGAACGTCTGCTCAATGCTTTTGAACAGGCAGGCAAAAAAATCACCACGATTGAGGTGGACAATTTTCAGCTCGACAGAGATTATCGGGACACTAAACCGATGGGGAAGGAATCGATCCATTTTGAACTGTTCATGCGCAGCCTGGTTGAGATCACACAAGGGAAGAAGATCACTATCCCAAGGTATGATTTTGTCTACGCCACTTCCAGCCATGATCTGGACGGCAGCTTGAAGGCGGGCTGCACCCCCCTTGAGATCGAGCCGGCCGATATTATTTTTATGGAGGGTAATTTTCCATTCCAAATGGAGGAGCTCTCCGGCCTGATTGGGATCAAAGCAGTGTATCTGACAGATGATCCCATCCGGCTGAAACGGAAATGGAAACGCGATATCGACTACCGCAAGAAATACGATTCGGCCTACTTCAGAAACAGGTTTTTTCGGACTCAGTTTTTGAGAGCTGAGGATTGTTACCTGCCTTTGATGAAAGTGTGCGATATTGTCGTAGACACCACTGGGGCGGCACTCTGGGTGACGCCTGAAATTGTTGAAATACTAAGCCGGGATTGAGACCAGGTATGGCGATTCCGGCACAACGAACTTCTCAATATTTTCACGGCGCGAGTTCCGCCGGGGATTAAAGTCTAAAAACCATATGGTAATTCCTCCCGCCTTCAAATCCAGGCCATTCCTGATGTACTGGATTGGTCACCTGATTTCAATCGCAGGTTCACAGATGCAACTGTGGGCCCTGTACTGGCATCTCCGCACGTTATCGGATCAACCCATGGTCATCAGCGGCATCGGCCTGGTGCGATTCCTGCCAGTGATTCTGCTCTCCCTGGTTGCCGGAGTGGCTGCGGACCGCTTCGACCGTCGAAAAATGGCAATCCTCACCCAGGTCGCACTGGGGTTGGTTGCCTTGTTTCTTGGCCTGACCACCGCGTGGGGTATCGTGACTTTATGGATGATTTTCGGTCTGGTGATCATGCAGTCGGTGGCTGTGGCATTTGGTGGCCCTGCCAGGCAAGCCCTCATTCCCTCCCTGGTACCGCGCGAAAACCTGGCAAACGCCTACAGCCTGACCTCCATCGCCTCCAAAGTGGGTGGCATTCTGGGGCCGGCGATCTGCGGGGTCGTGATCGCCTTTTGGGGCCTGCAATGGGCGTATTGGATCAATGCCATTTCCTATCTGGCTGTCATCGCGGCCCTGATCGCCATGGGAGATATCCGAACTGTGATAGAAAAGAGAACCTTCGAAATGCGTGGTAGTCCCGGTTCCAGCACGGGGCGGGGAACATTCCGCGATATCCGCGCAGGGATCGAATTCATCAAAAACTCACCCATCATCTTCTCGGTCATGGTCCTGGATTTCTTTGGCACTTTCTTCTCATCGGCAAATACCCTGCTGCCCTTTGTAGCGATGGATATTCTGCATGTCGGCCCGATCCAGTATGGCTGGTTGTCTGCTTCCCAATCCATCGGTACCATGTTCGTCGGGTTATATCTTTCGCAAAAAACAAACCTTCGTCGTCAGGGAATGTTGATTACCATTTCCGTGGCAGGATTCGGCCTGGCGACGGTACTTTTCGGGGTTTCCACCTCCTTCTGGTTGACCATGCTGGCGCTCATCCTGATCGGCGCCTTTGACGGGCTGAGTAGCATCATCCGCAACACGGTGCGACAACTGCTGACGCCCGACGCGATGCGCGGCCGCATGATGAGCATCACCCAGATATTCTTCAAGGGCGGTCCCCAGCTCGGAGAAGTGGAATCCGGCCTGGTGGCGCAGATTCTGGGGGTGCCATTTGCGATTATCTCGGGCGGGGTCGGTTGTGTGCTGGCTGCCTGGATTGTGGCGAAAAGAATTCCACAGCTATGGAATTACAACGGGGATGAAGCGCTCCAGGAGGGTCAAGTTTCCTAACGGTTCAACCCCGGTTTAATGCATTTCTTAAAGTCTATGGGTAATGAATTCTCACCCCCATGCCCCGTCCGAGAACCGGGACTACCACGCTGGCATCGTCCCGACGCTCTTACGGGGCATCGTCCCGACGCTCTTACGGGAAACCGGGGCTACCGCGCGAAGACGCGAAGTTCGCGAAGTTTTTTTAGGTTTTCTTGGCGTTCTTCGCGGCCTCGCGATTTGATTTCCGAAATGTGAGCAGCCTCTCAGCGACTTTAAGAAAGGCGTGCATGCGCACCGCCGCCATAATTGCCGCTGGTTGACCCATTTCAATATGACAAACGGCACATTCTTTTGCAAGAGCACTTGCAATTAAATAACAATTGTTGTATTATGTCCAAATGAAAGTATAATTGCAAAAATACTAATGTTGAAAGTTTTTGTTTCGTCCGATGATGAAGCAGAGGTAAAGCGATGAACCTGGAAAATCAAAACCCGGTTGGCTTTAGCCAATTGATCAGTGAGCGCTTTCCGCAGTTCACGAAAAGCGAGAAGCGCATTGCCAATTATCTGAACCAGAATCAGGATGAAGCCGCTTTTCTTTCGGCAGGCGAAATAGCCGGTCGGCTGCAATTAAGTGAAGCGACCATGGTACGCTTTGCGCGCACCCTCGGTTTTGACAGTTACCCGACCATGCGGGTGGCTTTACAGGACAGTTTCCGTCACCGGTTAACGCATTCTGCCCGGCTGCGCAGCCGCCTGGATGATTTGCGCGCAGACGGCGATATTTTCGAACGACTTGTGGCTTCAGAGATTGATTACCTGACCGAAGCCCTTCAAACCCTTGATCGGAAAGCCCTTAACGCGGCTGTTGAGTTACTTCGTACTCACCAGCGCGTTTTTGTTTTTGGGCTGGGGCCCTCCCTTTCACTGGTTGACTTACTCGATATCCGTTTGACTCGCTCAGCCCGGTATGTGATTCCGCTGAATACTTCCGGGCGGGAGATGCTCGAGCCTATGCTGCTCATGGAAAGCAGTGACTTGCTCATCGCCATCGGCTTTTTCAACTTAACCCCTAATCTTCAGATGGTCCTGGATTATGCCAACCAGCACAAAACGCCCGTCATCCTGCTGACCGACACGCTCGGTCCAATGCTGGGCGATAAGGCGGACGTAGTTCTGTCGGCACGCCGCGGACCGGTCTCTGCCTTTCATTCCCTGACCGTCCCGATGACGATCGTCAATGCTTTGCTCCTGGCCCTGAGTTCGGTGGATCAGGAAAAAGTAATGACCAACCTCGACAAACTGGATCAATTGCGCGAGCATCTCAAGAAAACCAATGGCTCGCTCAACCGATAAGACCCACTGAAGAATAGGAGAAGATACATGATAGTACCCGCAATATCTCCACAACCATTTTCCGAACACCTATTAGCCAGTTCCCGAAGGTTTTTTCATTGGTTAACGAGCACAAGGGTGGTTCTGTCGTTGATCATGCTGGCCTTAATGTTCGTCATGGTCATTATCCCCTTGTTTCGCCTGGTTATGACCACGGTGACCTGGCAGGCTCATGATCTCACCCGCGTCCCGGATGCCGTGGTAGGCGAATTGACCATTTTTCACTGGGTCAGGATGTTGACAGGCATAATTAGTAAAATTTACACGTATTTACCGCTGCAGCATTCGATGATCATTGCAGTTGGAGCCACCCTGCTTGCGCTGTTGATCGGC
>JAPLGV010000165.1 GCA_026389975.1 Chloroflexota bacterium | reverse complement strand
GATGGCGGACGCTGGCTGGGGAAAGCAGGCAAGGGCCAGTTCCTGCCACGCCGGCCGGGGGCGCCTATCTTGTAGCGGGGAACAAAATGGCTGCCAACGGCATCATTGGGGTAAGCCTTGCCTGTCTTGGAAAGGAGAAAATGATGAATAAGCGCCTATATGTCCTCTTCACCGCCGTGATCATCCCGGCCCTGCTCTTGTCCGCCTGCGGATCTGGGAAAGTGGCCGAGTCTAAACTGGAACGTGTCTCGAACCCGGACGTGGCCGCCTTGGACCTGGAGCAGTTGGTCGCTGGGAACACCGCCTTCGCCTTCGACCTCTACCAGGCGGTGCGTCCCTCGAACGGGAACGTGGTTTACTCGCCCTACAGCATTTCCCTGGCCTTTGCCATGGCTTACGGTGGGGCGCGCGGCGAGACAGCTACCCAGATAGCAGACGTGTTTCATTACACTCTGTCTGGGGATCAATTCCATCCAGCCTTCAACGCACTGGACCTCGACCTTGCCCGCCGTCCCGACCAGGCCGCTGGCGTGGACGAGAAAGAGCGATTCCAATTGAGCATCGCCAACGCGCTGTGGGGACAGGACGGCTGGCGGTTCATGCCGGAATACCTCGATCTGCTGGCAGCGAATTATGGATCCGGGATGCGTCTGGTCGATTTCGAGAATGTCCCCGAAAGCGCCCGGCGTCAGATCAACGACTGGGTCTCCGACCAGACGAGAAAACGCATCAAGGATATCATCCCACCCGGAATGATTGACCCCTCCACCCGGCTGGTATTGGCGAATGCCATCTACTTCAAGGCCACTTGGGAACACGAGTTCGACCCCAAAGAGACCTCAGACGAACCATTCTACCTGCTGGACGGCGAGACGGTCAGCGTGCCGATGATGGGGATGGAGACCGGGGAGGATTTTGCCTATGCCGCCGGGGATGGCTGGCAGGCGGTGGCCCTACCGTATAAGGGCGGCCTGACCGAGATGGTGGTCATCGTGCCGGATGCCGGGAATTTCGAGACTTTCGAGTCAGCCCTGACCGCGGAACGCTACGAAGAGATCCTCGCGACGATGGAATCGCAGAAGGTGATCCTCTCCATGCCGAAATTTATGTTCGAGACCCAGTATGGATTGAAAGATGTCCTGGCTGGCATGGGCATGCTGGATGCCTTCGATCCGCACGCTGCGGATTTTTCCGGGATTGACGGCCAGCGCGACCTGCTCATCAGCGATGCCATCCACAAGGCGTTTATCGCCGTGGATGAAAAAGGTACCGAAGCGGCCGCCGCGACGGTAGTGTTCATGGGGATGGGGGCGCTGATGCCGGAGGGCATCGTCCTGACCATTGACCGGCCATTTTTCTACGTTATCCGGGATATCCCCACCGGGACGATCCTGTTCATGGGACGGGTGGTTGATCCACGATAGAACCCTGATGAAACAAAAAGGCCGCCAGTTTGATTCGCTGGCGGCCTTTTGTATTCTACGGCTTTAATAATTCCTTCAATTGAGGATGCGGATGCTCCGCGTACACCCCGCGCCGCTCCGGGGGCAGCAGCGCCGCGATGCGGCACATGACTTCGTCGGTGTATTGCTGCATAGCTGCGTCCCGGTCCTTGCCTTTGACTTCTCGCGGCAGGCTGAAGGCGGGACCAGCAGTAACAGTGATTTTCAAGCGTTTGAAATGCTTCAGCCGCGCCACCACCACCGCATCCTCGGTGCCGGTCAGAGCCACGGGCAGGACGGGTACGCCCGCTTTCCAGGCCAGGTAAATGCCGCCCGGTTTGGCCTCGATCAGATTGCCGGACTTGGAGCGTGTTCCCTCCGGGGTGATCGTGAACACCTGTCCTTGCTGGAGCCGGCGCAGGGTCTCGCGGATGGCGTGGATGTCGGCGTTGTAGCGGTCAACAAACATGCCGTTGGTCAGTTTGACCAGCCAGCGAAAAAATGCGTATTTTTTATATTTTTCAGCCACAACCATGATGATGTCGGGCCGGTCGAGGATGTAATAGGCGAGAGCCGCGTCCAGCCGCCCGATATGGTTGGCGGCGATGACGAAACCGCCGGCAGGCATGTTTTCAAAGCCGACGATTTCCACGCGGGCGATGAGGCTGAGAATGGCGCGGACGAAGAACCGGAAGATCTTATGGGTGGATTTTTTCATAGGTACCCTCGTGGATAAAACCCCCTTTGAGCCTGAAGGTTAGCCGGGATTTAAAGAGGATTTTCCAATAATTCTTTCAAGCGCGGATGGTCAGAGTATACGCCGCGCTGCTCCTGCGGAAGTAAGGCGGCAATGCGGCACATAATTTCATCTGTGTCGGTTTTCAGGGCTTTGTCGCGGTCCTGAGCCTCTTTCGGGAGGGGAGGCAGGCTGAACGCTGGTCCAATGCTGACGATGATGTGCGGGCGATGCAGCCGTTTCAACTGGCCAAAGAAGACTTTATCAAATGTGCCGCTAATCCCGACGGGTGCGAGCGGGTAACCCATCTTGGCGGCCAGGTAACTGACTCCCGGCTTGCCTTCAATCAGGCAGCCGACCTTGGAGCGCGTCCCCTCCGGGGTGATGACCAGAACTTCGCCATGTTTCATGCGCGCAATAACCTCGCGTATGGCTTTCAGGTCCGGGTTGAAGCGGTCAATAAAAAGGAAATTCAAACCGCGGCCGAGCCAGCGCATGATCGACAGCTTCTCCCATTTTTCGCCCACCAGCAGGACGAGATTAGTATTGTTGATGATGTAGAACGGCAGGAAGGCATCCACCAGGCCGTTGTGGTTGGCGGCAATGATGAAATTACTGGCGACGGGTATATTCTCTCTGCCGCGCACTTCGACGCGCGTCAGCAGGCGGAGCAGAAAGCGGATGAGGAAACGGGTGAATTTTAGTCGCATAGGACTATTTTACAACAATAAGTGCCCGGCTCCTCCAAGGAGCCGGGCACATCTTTATTCGCGTTTCAGGATATGCGTGACAACGGTTGCGCCGGAACCGCCGATGTTCTGCGCCATGCCGATGTGCGCCTCAGGGACCTGGGTCTCGCCGCACTCGCCCCGCAGTTGTTGCACAACCTCGACCAATTGATAGACACCCGTCGCGCCGACGGGATGCCCGCGCGCCTTGAGTCCGCCACGCGTCATCACCGGGATGCGTCCCGTCGGGGTAATGTTCCCGTCCAGGCCGAGACGCGGGCCTTGTCCGCGTTCGGCGAAGCCGCAGGCTTCCAGCGAGAGCGCCGACATGATGGTGAAAGCGTCGTGCAGCTCGAACACGTCAATATCATCGGGGCCGACACCAGCCTGCCGGTAG
>JAPLGV010000263.1 GCA_026389975.1 Chloroflexota bacterium | reverse complement strand
GATCTGGAAGTTCGTGCCGCGCAGGTGCAGGGCGATGGAAGCGCCGGGGCGGGGTGCAAAAATCTGTCCCACCACCAGATGGGTGCGGGACGGGTCTTCCCGCAGGTTGGCATTGGCCCAGTCGAATCTGAGCTGCTCCAGGGCGTACTGGCGCTCGCCGTCCACGAAGGCTAAAAAGCAGATGCCGCGCCCGGTCAGCGCCAGCAGGCATTCGCCGAATGGGGTGGGGTGGAAGCCGTAGGCGATATCCACGCCTGCGCCTTTCATCCGGTATTCACCGGGCGTGACGGCTTCACACTGCACGAGCAGGTCGTGCAAGCGGCCCGGGCCGGAGAGGCCGGCTTCGTAGGCGGCGGACAGGACCGAGGTGCGGGAGAGCAGCGCTTTGGCGTTTTCCTTGGTGAGAAATTGCAGGAAACGCTTGGGGCTGATGCCCGCCCAGCGCGTGAACAGCCGCTGGAAATAGTACTCGCTCAGGCCCACGTGGGCGGCCTCCTCGGTCAAATCCGGCTGGCGGCGGGCATTGTCGTTCAGGAAGCGGATGGCCTGTTCGACGCGCCGGTAGTCTGCGGAGAGTTGGGTGAAGTTGGTCATGTGCCTATTGTACCGATTTCCGGGCAGGCTGCCACCTGATTCTTGCGGTTCTGGCGGAGATTATCCGTAGGAACAGCAGTAATCCACCGGCCCTTTGAGTTTCAGATGGAAAGAGGAGTTGGCCGGCACATCGAAGGACTCGCCGGCTTGGAAGGGTTGCCAGCCGAAGCGGCCGGGCAGGAGCACATCCATCCCGCCGTTGAGCAGTTCCATGACTTCGCGCGCCCCGGTGCTGAACTCGTAATCGCCGGGCAGCATAAAGCCAAGCGTCTTGCGGGTGCCGTCGGCGAACAGGACATTGCGGCTGGTGACTTTGCCGTCGAAGTAGATGTTGGCTTTTTTGAGGATGGTGACGTTTTCAAATTTATCGTCGGACATGGTGTGTCTCCTTGAAATTCGCCATCGAAGGAAACTCGATGGCCGGGATGGGAAACTCGCCTGGTGGGGGTGTGGTACCTTCTTTGGAATGCCCCTAGTTTAAATGACAGCGGAGAAGATGGCAAGCGGCGGAGGAGATTGCTTCGTCGCAAAGAACGCTCCTCGCAATGACACACGACACGGGGGGCAGGCGGGCACGAAGTATCACGAAGAGGGAAGGCAGGAGGCGGAAGGCACGATGGGTGGGATCGGGATGCTTTGCCATCCAGCACATGGCCCTCAAGCATGCGTTGCAAGGCCGGTTTTGTTGTACAATAAAGCATCCTTCCACCTTGGGAGACTTTTTATGCCCACACTCAATTGGATCGGTAAAGACGCGGTTGTCAACCATCACAAAGAAGTGCCCTATTACCTCCTGCGCTGTGACCCGAAGCGCTCGGTGAGGGAAGACAGCGTCAATTTATTGGTGCAGGGCGATAACCTGCTGGCGCTCAAGGTGCTCCTGCTGCATTACGCCGGACAGATAAAGTGCATTTATATTGACCCACCCTATAATACCGGCGAAGAGGAGTGGGCGTACAATGATGCGGTAAACAGCCCTGAAATGCGCGACTGGTTCGCGCTGGTGGTGGGAGGTGTGACCTTCCGCCTCTTGCAAAGACAACCCGCAACCCAACCAGTTGCACCCAACCAGTTGCGATTGACAAAATAGAATAGGCTTAACATTGAATCTCTTATGGGACGCATACGAGCGCTGATTACACGGATAACATATCACAAAAAATATGGCTCGTCCGAAATATCATTCGAACATCAGTTGAATCCAAGGGAATAAAATGAACAAGACCTTCAAAAAATTCATCGTCGCGTTATTGATCGCCAGTTTATTCGTATTCCCGAGGGCGGGGGTAAATGGCGGAGTTCAGGCGCAGGATTCCTTTCCTCCAGCGCTTGAGCCATATTTATCCGCAGACGGGTTGACCCTGTATAACAGCGTTGCCCCCCTGGTGGTCGTGGTTGATGACAATCCGACCATGCAGGGAATTCAGGTCCCAGCGGAGCCTGAAGTGGAGGCAGCGATCGAGGCAGCGATCGCTGATCCTGGTGCGGCCAGGGCAGCGTTCTCGATCACGTATAAGGCTGCTGGCACGACAGACCCGTGGGGCGCCGCCTGCCAGACCTTCCCGGTGGAGGCGAAGACCGCTTTCAATGCGGCAGCCGCCATCTGGACCAGCACACTCCAATCCTCGGTGCCGATCACGATCTCGGCCTGTTGGTCGAACGAACTCGCGTCGGGCACCCTGGGGAGATCGGGCGTCGGGTCTTCTTCCCGGAACTTTACTGGAGCCCCGAAAACAGATACATGGTACGCGGCTGCGCTGGCAAATGCTCTTTACGGGAGTGACCTTAACCCATCAGAGTACGACGATTACAT
>JAPLGV010000401.1 GCA_026389975.1 Chloroflexota bacterium | reverse complement strand
CGGGACTACCACGTCCCGTGCTGGAACCGGGACTACCACGTCCCGTGCTGGAACCGGGACTACCACGTCCCGTGCTGGAACCGGGACTACCACGTAAATATCTGAACCAAAACCCTGTTATTTACAGGCAATTCGATAAAAACAAGTTCAGAGATTTATGACTCTACTGCAAAAACCATCTAAACACAAAGGTCACGAACCCCCAAATACCGGGGGCAGGTGGGCACGAAGGAAAAGCCTTCATCACTTATCCTTTGTGTACGTCGTGTCCTTCGTGTTAAAGACCTTTTTACAGTGGACTCATTTATACTAGGAGCAGTAAAACATCATTCATCTCCAAATGAGATGCCCAGCCCGCGTGCGGTGAGAACCCCATCGCCGTTCACATCCACCCGCTTGGGGACCGCCAGCGCCTCGCTCAGGGGTATCGGGACAACCTGGGCGTTGCGCAAGGCCACCATGCACCCGAAGCCTCCCGCCGCGGCGGCCCGCACTGCCGCGGCGCCGTAACGGGTGGCCAGCCAGCGATCGAAGGCAGTTGGGGAGCCGCCGCGCTGGACGTGTCCCAGCACAGTGACGCGCGTCTCGAAGCCCTGTCCCTCGATGTACAGGCCGACTTCCTGTCCGATGCCTCCCAGCCGGGGCACATAGACCTCGTCTCCTGCGCGCCGGTAAACTGGCTGCCCGCCCAAGGGTTTGGCTCCTTCCGAAATCGCCAGCAGGCTGAAGAGCGAACCGCTCTCGATGCGCTGGCGAATCTTCTTCAGGACCGACTCGAATTTGAATGGAATCTCGGGGATCAGGATCACGTCTGCTCCGCCGGATACGCCGGAGTGGAGAGCAATAAACCCTGCCTCCCTTCCCATTAGTTCCAGTACCATGACGCGGTGGTGCGCCTCGGCAGTGGTGTGCAGCCGGTCAAGGGCTTCGGTGGCGATCATCAGGGCAGTGTCGAAACCGAAGGTCACTTCCGTGCCGCCGATGTCATTATCAATCGTTTTAGGCACACCCACCACCGGCACGCCTTTTGCCGCCAACTCCATGGCAATGCGCAGCGTCCCGTCTCCGCCGATGACAATCAGCGCGTCCAGTTTTAGTTTTTTGATCGCAGCAGTGATCTCGTCCGAAACGTCCACAACCACTTCTTGGCCGTTACGGAGGACTTTGCGGGCAAAAGGGTTGCCACGGTTGGCGGTTCCCAGGATGGTGCCACCACGCGGCAGGATACCGCGCACTGCCCCCAGGTCCAGCGGCGTGACGCCGTCGGCAGCGATAAACCCGTCGTATCCGTCCCGGACCCCGAGGACGTCACAGCCATAGACGTTAATCGCAGTTTTGGTAACCGCCCGGATGACCGCGTTCAGACCAGGCGCGTCGCCGCCGCCCGTCAGCACTGCAATCCGTTTCATGGTTGCCTCCTTGTATCTGAAACGATTATAAACCGTAAGGGCGACCAGACGGTCGCCCTTATAAAATCATTACGGCATTTGGTGAGTAAACCTCCAGCCCTGGTCAGTCTGCTGGACGGTGGAGTTTGTCCCCACCACTTCGAACCAGGTGGTGCCAGGCTTGAACGGGAAGGGTGTCCCATCCGGGTTGGTCAGCGAGACCACGTCTGTGTCGTTTCGCTGCCATTTGACCTGAACCGCCTGCCCATCCCGGAAAGCAACCCCGTCTCCCGAACCACTGAACAGGATGTCGTAAATTCCGGGGCTGTAGAGTTCGTGTGTGACATATAGGACCACTACGTTATTGAAGGAAATCGGCTGGTTGGTTAAGCGGTCGGTCAATTGCTGATATTCTTCATTCTGACCGTCGTTATCAGTAATCGTATCGGAGAAACGGAGATACTTGTCGGTGGGCGGATCGTAGTCCCAGCGGTTGTAGATTGCGCCCGAATAACGGACGACAATTTGCGCCACGGGCTGGCCTCCGGCGGGGGATTCGAGTTTAAAAGACATGCCGTCCAGGTTTTGCCGACCATTCTGGATTCCCTTCGAGGTGGCATAAGCGCTCAAGTCAGTAGTATTCACCACCAGGTGGTTAGCTCCGTTCGGGTCGTAGCGATAAAGCGGCGTACTTGACCCTTCGATTACCAGCCGGTCGGCAAATTCCGATTGGAGATAGCGGTCCATCTCAGCTACATAGGCAGAGCCAAAGGCAAATACGGCTTTATAACCGCGTACCAGGTGAGCGTCAATGAAACGTCCCGAACGGATCGGGCCGACCATTTCGGCATCGTTACCGTAGAATACTGCCGCAAAGCGTGTGGTACCTTCCTCAGTGTAATACTCAAAAACGATGTCGGCCAGAGAAAGCCCCCACTGTGGGCGAACGCTGCGCGGCAGGTTCGAGACCTTGATGACCATTGGGCGGCGATCCAGAAGGGTTGGATCAGCGACTTGCAGACCGGTGAGCGGGTTCACATTCAAGGGGAAGTTGGACGGGCCGTACCCTTCAGACGGGTAGAGCGACGTCGGACTTGGTTGAGGCGACAGGGTCACGGTTAGCGGTTGTGGGGTGGCGGAGGCGACGGGTGTTCCG
>JAPLGV010000180.1 GCA_026389975.1 Chloroflexota bacterium | reverse complement strand
GGCTTTCTGGCATTTCATTCAGGTTTACTGCTTCCAGCATAAAAAAATGAACTTTCCTGTACTGAAAGGCTCGGAAACAACAGGATTCGGGTTCAGCTATTTACGCCCCGTGCTGGAACCGGGACTACCGCAGTACCCTGTAATACCTCTGCCCCTTGCTTATACTGCTTCTTGCATAATTACCTGAACCTTGAACGATCAAAATACAGGCAATTACAACAATTTTGGTTCAAATCTTTGTGCAGTACCCTGTAATTGCTTCGGCGTTATCGGCTGAGGCGGTCACAAGCCGCCATCGGTAACTTCAGCGTCATTAAAATTATAGCCAAACCAAATTGAATCCTGAATTCTCCAGGTAACAAGTTCATTTCTTACCGGAGTGTTTTTCAAGGAATATTTTGAATTCCTTCATTTTTCCTGTTGTTTGTGACCATTTCTTAATTTCTTTCATACCAACTCGACAGTGTTTGGCTACCAGGACGGCTTGGGCTAAGGATTGTTGGTCATTCCAGAAGTAATAAGCAGCCAATCTATCTTTAACACAGTCTGTTGGAGATATTACTCTTAAAATTCCGGTTGAAAACTTTATCTCTTTGATGCGCCTTACTGGTTCGTCTCCTACGGAGAGAGGGCCTGGGGGAAACTCAACAAGTTGTTTGGTGTCTGGGTGGATGAAATATCGATTTCTTTCACTAAAGCCGATCTCTTCCATTGCTGCTATGATCTTTCTTCTATCGACAAAATTGACATCTACTAGATCAATGTCGGCTGAGACGTATTTATTAACAGTGTAAATTGCCACGGCCGCGCCGCCTGATAAAATTACTTTAATCCCCCTTTTCTGTAAATGAGATTGGACGTATGCCGCCAGTTCTGCCTGCGTCATCTTGTTTATGTTTTTCATATGCTCTTGCCACGGCGTCGAGGTCTACGTCTATTCATGAGAAGTCTCTCTCGTTCTTCTTCTGGATAAAAGGTGAGTGCTTTATCCAATATTAATTTTAACTCTTTTAAGAACGGATATCTTGGGTTGAATGTGTAAATACGGGTTCGGCCCTTGAGAAAGCTTACCAGGATGCCGCCCAGTTCCAATTTGTCCAGTTGCTTCTGAATAGGGTCAAGGGCTATCCCGAAGAATCGGGATATTTCTCTTGCATAACCTTCACCAAGAGCCTCAATGAAAATCAAAACTTTCTCGGAACTTTTGGATCCTAGCAACGGTTCTAACATTGACTGGTCATCCTTATGAGTCACAGGGTAATTGACCTAAATTTTAGGTCATATGACCTATATTGTAGGTCATTATAGCATGAATTATTGCCATATCCGAGACCAGGCTGATCACGAACGAATTGCCGGTACCATCCTCGATAATCCGGTCAACTGGGATCAGGACGAGGAGAATCCCAAAAACCAACCCCCTGCAGGGACCTTCGGCGGGAATGATATCCTTCCATTTTCCTCTTGACAAAACAGAACAGGTGTTCTAAAATATACTCAGGCAAGGGACGGCCGCAAGTTCCGTCCCTTTTAATGTTTAACCCGCGCGCCGTCCCTTGCCACAATTATGCCTGATCCAATCCTCGATCAGCCTTTTCCTTTGTACCCGCCTGCCCCGTGGCCCGTGTCCCGTACCCCGTGCCCCGTGCCCCGTGCAAGAACCGGGACTATCGCAGAACCGGGACTACCACGCTACCGAAGTCAGGAGGGACTACCACGCTACCGAAGTCAGGAGACTTCGGACTCCGTTATACAAGAACCGGGACTACCACGCCGAAGGAGAACCCATGACCCGACCCACCCCCTCCCATGCTAAAACCGGGACTACTTCGCCCCGTGCCCCGTCCGGGGACCGGGACTACCTCGCTGGAACCGGGACTACCTCGCCCCGTGCTGGAACCGGGACTACTTCGAAATACGGCTTGTATTCCCATAATTTCACGCCGGAAGAGATCGCCTGGCTGGACACAATGTCGACGGACCAGTGGCTGGCTGACCTCAAGCGCCGGATGCGCATGATGACGGCTGACCTGCTCAGGCGTCCCGACCTTTCAGACCGGGAGCGCCGACGCATTCTCGCGGCGCTCAAACGACTAGACTTGCCATGACCATTAAACGAAAACGCGGTTCACAACCAGGAAACAAGAATGCTTTCAAGGGAAGAATCCATCCAATGACCACGCGCAAACCCGGCGGCCAAACCGGAAACAAGAATGCTTTCAGGGGGGGAACCCGTGCCATGACCACGCGCAAACCCGGCGGCCAGCCCGGCAGCAGGAACGCCCTCAAGAACGGCATCTATGCCCATTTCATCACATTATCCGAAGATATCGAAATGCTTGGCATGACGAACGATGACACAATCGACGAACTCAACCTGGCGCGCCTGTACCTGACCAAAGCATTGAACGAAAGGGATGAGGCCAAAACCTCGAAAGAAAAACTGGCCTGGGATTTTGCCAGCCACTACTGGCTGGATACAGTCATCCATATCAAGATCAAAAACATGGAACGGAAAGAGACGGCAATCGAAGTATGGGATTCATATATAGACGCGATCCGCGCCGCCAATGACAAACAGGTTATAAAAAGATGACCCACCTCAGTCCATCTCACAGAAGAGAGATCCGTGCAGCCAGCAACACCATCACGGGCTTTGCCCGCAGGTTCATCGGCATCCCTTTGTACCCTTACCAGCAAGAAGCTGCCGAGGCGATCGTCAATTCCGTTTTCAAGCGGGACGGGATGACCTTCGTGATCATCTTTTGCAGGCAATCCGGCAAGGATGAAACCCTTGCCATCCTGTTCCTGTTCCTCATGTCACGGTTCATCGAATGGGGAATTGACATTGTTTGCGGTCAACCCACCTTCAAACCGCAGACCATCAATGCCATGGAACGCCTGAAAAAGCGCGGCGTAAACTTCGGACGCCGGCTTACGCGTACAGCCGGCTACATCATGCGCCTCGGCCAGGCGCGCACTTGCTACTTTTCCACCGAACCCACCGCCAGCCAGGTGGGCGCCACCGCCGACCGCCTGCTGGTGATGAACGAAGCCCAGGACATCGACCCGGCCGTATACGATAAACGCTTCGCCCCGATGGCCGCCAGTGGAAATGCCACAAAGGTATTCAGCGGGACGAGCTGGACCTCAGGCACACTGCTCGCAAGAGAGAAGCGCCTCGCCCTCGAAGCAGAAAAGAAAGACGGCGTCAGGCGTGTCTTTATCGTGGACTGCAATCAGGTGGGCAAGGTCAACAAATATTACCAACGGCACGTTGCCAATGAGACCCTGAAACTTGGCCGCAATCATCCCTTTATCCGCACCCAATACTTCTGCGAGGAGATCGATGCCGAGGTGGGCATGTTCAATGCGACCCGGCGCGTCCTTATGCAGGGAGATGAACCCGGCCAACCAGCGCCGGTCACCGGCCAAGCTTACGCCTTCCTGCTGGACGTGGCCGGACAGGACGAAGCCCGCATGACTGCCGACGAGACCGCCCCCCTTACCAATCCCGGCAGGGACAGCGTCAGCCTGACCATTGCCAGCATTGACCTGAGCTCCCTGGCCACGCTCCAGGCCCCCACTTACCGCTTTGTCAACCGCCAGCAGTGGACCGGACAAAACCACCTGGTGGTTTTTGGCAAGCTCAAAAGCCTGGTCGAAAGCTGGAAGCCTCAATACATCGTCATGGATGCCACCGGAGTGGGGGAAGGGTTGTGGGCGATGTTGGATAAGGCATTTCCCGGGCGGGTGATACCGGTCAAGTTTTCGCAGAAGGTCAAGTCGGAGTTGGGTTGGCGTTACCTGGCCATCATCGAAACCGGGCGGGCGCGTGACTGCTGCCTGACTGACCAGGTGCGCGCCCAATACGATGCCTGCCAGGCGGAGATCCTCCTCGGCCCCGCCAAGACGCTGCGGTGGGGCGTTCCCGAGGGTGCGCGTGGAGGGGACGGCGGGCTGATCCACGATGACTATCTCCTCGCCGATGCTCTCATTGCCGAGGTGGACAGACTGGACTGGTACATGCCCACGGAACCGCAGATGGTTCAGGGGGTTGACCCGCTTCTATCAATGGAAGGCAATTTTTGATAAGAATGACCGAAGACGGAGGACGGGAGATGGTGAATGGTAAATCGTGAATAGTGAATAGTGAAGAGTGAAGAGTGACGAGAATATGGAAGCGCCAATGGGTGAAACTCTGGATTGAGATATTGGATGATTCCAAGATGGGACAGTTACCGGATGCACAGCATGCACAGCACATCCCGAACAAAACCGGGACATACGCGGGAAGAACGCCCTGTACGGGGAGAACACCCTAAAGAATGACCGGAGACGGAGGACGGGAGACGGCCCTCGCATCGGGATCGACTCGCTCACGGAAATCATATACAATGGGTTGTCCGTCAAGCATATGAGATTTTAGCGACCTGGTGGATCAGGGCGACCACAAACAACCAGGGCGACCACAAGGGTCGCCCCTACGTAAGGAAAAAGATGCTCATCGCTATCACACGCCTCGTCAGCCCGGCCATTGACCGGTGCGAACTCACCCATCTGGAACGCATCCCGATTGATCTTGAACGTGCCCGTCTCCAGCACCACGCTTACGAGAAGACCCTGCGCGGCCTGGGCGTGGAGGTTCACTCCCTGCCCGAAGAGCCGCACCTGCCCGATTCGGTCTTCGTCGAAGACACGGCCATCGTGCTGGACGAGTGTGCGCTGCTCACCCGGCCGGGAGCTGATTCGCGCCAACCTGAGACCGAGTCCATTGCCCGGGCGCTGGCTCCCTACCGAAAGCTTTTTAATATCCAGGCGCCCGGCACACTGGACGGCGGCGATGTGCTGACCGTCGGCAAGACAATTTTTGTCGGGCTGTCCAGCCGCAGCAACCAAGCGGCAATAGACCAGATGCAGGCGTTCTTAAAGCCGTATGGCTACACTGTCAAAGGCATCCGTGTGACCGGCTGTCTGCATCTGAAATCGGCGGTCACGCAGGTGGCGGAGGGCACGCACGCAGCGGAGGGCACGCTGCTGGTCAACCCGGCCTGGGTGGACAAGATCAATTTCCCCGGCATGAAGTTTATCGAAGTAGACCCGTCCGAGCAGTATGCCGCCAACGCGCTGATGGTTGGCGGAACCGTGCTCTACCAGCCCGCCTATCCGAAGACGCAGGCACGCCTGGAAGCGGCGGGCATTTATCCGATCCTGGTGGACGAGTCTGAGTTGGGCAAGGCCGAGGGGGCATTGACATGTTGTGCGCTCATTTTTCAGGTTTGTGGTGAAACATAGTGGGATTTTATCCACTTGCTCGTCCCACCTGGCATGGCATTCTTAAGAATGATTGAAAAAACCGTTTTCTGTGTCGTTGCGACACCGTCCCGGTGTCCTTCCGGGAGGGCTGGATGCTCTTTCCAGTCCGACACTTGCACCGCTCTGCATTCGGTGGAGGGCAGGTGAGCAATCTCCTCGTAACAGAAGAAAGTCCCCGCAAGTTGGGGATTGCTTCGACGGGACCCCGAAAGAGCATCGGGGCAGGCAAGTACCGTCGCAATGACACGTTTCGCTATGACACTGTCAACTTAGGGGGTCTTTCCCTGGGGCGAGGAGATTGCTTCGTCGGGCAAAGAACGCCCTCTTCGCAATGACACAAGAATCAGAACAATTTCAACACCGCCCCACTGGAGCACC
>JAPLGV010000234.1:680-5534 GCA_026389975.1 Chloroflexota bacterium | reverse complement strand
CTCCCGATCTGCTATCTACGACAGTTCCAAACAAAGAAATTCATCTATCGAAGAACTTCGGTCTGTTTTCCGCTATCGCGACTTGATTTTTCAATTGATTCGCCGCGATCTTGTAACGCGCTATAAGCGTTCTGCTTTGGGATTTCTATGGACGATGCTCAATCCTTTGGGAACGATGTTAATTCTGTCCGTTGTTTTTTCTCAAATGTTTAATATGCGTGGCACTTATCCCGCTTACATCATGACAAACTTGATTGCGTGGAATTTCTTTTCGCAAACGACAGCTGCTTCATTGAATGCCATGTTATGGGGTAGCAGTTTGTTTCAGAGAATTTATTTGCCCCGCACGTCCTTCGTGGTCGCTACCATCGGTACGGGGCTTGTAAATACGCTTCTTGCTTCGGTACCCCTCGTTTTTATTTATTTGGTCACCGGAGTTTCACTTCACGCTACCGTTCTTTTATTACCGGTATCCATGCTCCTGCTGGCAGCCTTTTCACTGGGGGTCAGTTTGATCCTCTCGACATTTGTCGCTTTTTTCCCGGACGTTGCCGAAATTTATCCGATTCTCTTAACAGCCTGGATGTATTTGACCCCGATTATCTACCCTGAAGAAATCTTGGCGAAAGTTTTAGGGGGTTGGTTGTTGCGCCTCAACCCGCTTTTCCCGGTAATCAAGGTGTTTAGACTGGTCATATATGATGGTAAGGTTCCTACTTCGGCGGAGTGGGGGCTTGCTGCCGGGTTTGCCCTGGGGACGTTATTGATTGGCTGGATATTCTTTACACAGAAATCGAAATCTTTTGCATACCATGTCTAATCTATCACCCGAACCACAAAACGATACCGCGATTTTCTTGAGCGGCGTCTCGGTCCGCTATCGTTTGCCTAGTGAGAAGGTAGCCACCCTGAAAGAATATATGATCCGAGTGATTCAGGGCAAAGTGCGCTATCACTCTTTTATGGCATTGAAGGATGTCAATCTGGTCGTTAAAAAAGGAGAGATTTTTGGGGTTTTAGGCCGAAATGGCGCCGGGAAGTCAACTCTGTTGAAAGTGATTTCGCGCGTATTGATACCGACCCAGGGACGGGTCTGGATTAATGGGATGGTCTCTCCCTTGCTTGAACTGGGAGCAGGCTTTCACCCCGAACTGACCGGGATGGAAAATATCCATCTTAACGCTACATTGCTTGGTCATAGCCGCAAAGAGATCCAGCAGAAAATCCCGGAAATCCTTGATTTTGCCGAGATCGGGGAGTTTATCGAGGCTCCTTTGCGCACCTACTCTTCAGGTATGGTCGCTCGGCTGGGTTTTTCTGTAGCAACTGCCTGGCGCCCGGATATCTTGGTCCTTGACGAGGTGCTATCTGTGGGTGACGCTGCATTTGCCCAGAAATGCACCGAACGGATGAGGTCTTTCCGTGAAAGCGGTGCCACGGTGCTGCTAGTCTCTCATTCGATTGATACCGTTCGATCGCTTTGCCAGCGGGCGCTCTTGCTCGAGCACGGGAATGTTTTGGAAATAGGCCCGGCAAGTGAAGTCAGTGAAAAGTACAGTCAGTTGTTATTTGGAAAATAATATCTTCTTGGGTGTGGAGCTATGGAATTTATTCAAACTGATATTCCGGAAGTCGTTATCATTGAACCGCATGTATTCGAAGACTCGCGAGGTTTCTTCATGGAGACCTATCAAGCCCAGAAGTTCGCGCAAGCCGGGATTGGTTTTAATTTCGTGCAGGATAATCATTCCCGTTCAACGCAAAACACGTTGAGAGGGCTTCATTATCAAATTCGCCATGCGCAGGGCAAGCTGGTTCAGGTTGTGGCCGGTGAAATATTTGATGCGGCCGTGGATCTCCGCCACTCATCGTCAACTTTCGGCAAATCAATCGGAATCCTCCTTTCTGCACAAAACAAACGCCAACTCTGGATTCCACCTGGTTTTGCGCACGGGTTTTATGTAGTCTCCGAGTGGGCCGAGGTACTGTATAAAGCGACTGATTTTTATGATCCAACAGCAGAAAGGGCGATTATATGGAACGATCCAACCCTTAATGTGCCCTGGCCGATTGTCCCTGGTGGATCGCCAACCTTATCCCCAAAAGACCTGGCGGGAAAATTGTTACCCGAAGCGGAGATATACAAATAATGTTCAGCCATATTCTTGTCACCGGCGGCGCAGGGTTTATTGGTTCTAACTTTGTCCGAACCGTTTTGCGAACCCAGCCGGATGTTTTCGTCGTCAACCTGGACCTGCTGACCTATGCGGGTAGTCTGGAAAACCTGAAGGAATTGCCATCTCCAGATAGATACGAATTTACCAAAGGCGACATTTGCGATCAAGCGTTGGTCGAGGACATCCTGCGGCGTTATAAAATTGATGCCGTTGTTCATTTTGCGGCAGAGTCGCACGTTGACCGTTCCATCCTTGGCCCGGCTGCCTTTGTGCACACTAATATCTTAGGCACCTTTTCACTGCTGGAGGCGGTTCGCAAAGTCTGGCTGGGAGAACGCAAGGCAGATGCCGGGACTGTCCGCTATCATCATATTTCCACAGATGAAGTCTTTGGTTCGCTTACAGCGGATGCACCTGCTTTCGAGGAGAACACCCCTTATTCCCCCAATTCGCCTTATGCAGCCTCGAAAGCCAGTAGTGACCACCTGGTACGCGCCTATGCGCACACGTACGGCTTGCCAATAACGCTCACAAACTGCTCGAATAATTACGGGCCGTACCAGTTCCCCGAAAAACTCATTCCGTTGATGATCTTGAATGCTTTGGAGGGAAAACCCTTGCCCATCTATGGCGACGGGAAACAGATTCGTGACTGGCTGTATGTGGAGGACCATTGTGAGGCGATCTGGCAGGTGCTGCAAAGCGGGCAGACCGGTGAGAGTTATAATGTGGGCGGGAACAACCAACCCACCAACCTGGAGATCGTAGATGCCATTTGCGATATTCTGGACGAGTTGAAGCCCGCCTCGCCTTACCGGCCTCATGCTGGTTTGAAAAAATCTGTGGCCGACCGGCCGGGACATGATCGGCGTTATGCCATGAATATCAATAAAATTGGGCTGGAATTGGGCTGGCAGCCGAAATATGCTTTGAAGGAAGGTCTCTTGAAAACTGTGCGCTGGTATTTGGAACATGGCAATTGGATCCAGGCCATCCGCAAGCAAAAAGAGTACCAGTCGTGGCTCGACAAAAACTATACCGAACGTGTGGAGAGCAAGAAATGAAAGGAATTATCCTGGCAGGCGGCAAGGGAACGCGTTTGCATCCCATCACCCTGGCAGTCAGCAAGCAGTTGCTGCCGGTGTATGACAAGCCGATGATCTATTATCCGCTTTCGATGTTGATGCTGGCGGGCCTGCGGGAGATTCTGGTCATCAGCACCCCTGAAGATCTGCCGCTGTTCAGGCGTTTGCTGGGCAGCGGCCAGCAGTGGGGCATGCAATTCAATTATGCCGAACAAGCCGAGCCGCGCGGCCTGGCGGATGCCTTTATCGTCGGAGAGCAGTTTGTTGGTGAAAATCCGGCCTGCCTGATCCTGGGAGATAATATCTTCTTCGGGCAGGGCCTGCCCGACCAGTTGCGTCAGGCAGCTCAGTTGAAAGAAGGCGGAATCGTGTTTGCTTACCCGGTGCGCGACCCCCAGCGCTATGGCGTGGTTGAATTTGACGATCGAGGGCGCGCCATCAGCCTGGAAGAGAAGCCGGCCAGGCCGCGCTCAAATTATGCTGTTCCAGGATTGTACTTCTACGATCAGCACGTGGTGTCCTTCGCCAAAGCGCTCAAACCCTCGGCACGCGGTGAAATCGAGATCACCGACTTGAACAAAGTTTATCTTGAAAAGGGCCAGTTGCAGGTCCAACAATTGGGACGCGGCATTGCCTGGCTGGATGCCGGCACGCATGAATCGCTCTTGCAGGCGGCCAATTTCATCCAGGCAGTGCAGGAGCGGCAGGGGATTATGATTTCCTGCCCGGAGGAGATCGCCTATCGAAAGGGTTTTATCTCCCGGGAACTGTTAATTGAGATAGCTCGTTCCTACAAGAACAATGGCTATGGCGAGTATCTGATGCAGTTGACTGAGGCAGATATTTAATGAATCTATTGCTTTTAGGCAACACTGGCCAGCTTGGCTGGGAATTGCAGCGTACCTTGCAGCCTCTTGGTGTTGTGGTCGCGCTCGATTACCCGGAAATCAATATGGCCGATGCGGCCAGCATTCGCAAAACAGTACAGGAGCACCGCCCAGAGGTGATCGTCAACGCGACAGCCTATACCGCCGTGGATAAAGCCGAGAGCGAACCAGAACTTGCTGAAGCGATTAATGGCACTGGGCCAGGTGTGCTGGCAGAAGAAGCGCGTAAATTGAAGGCTGTCTTGGTACACTACTCCACGGACTATGTCTTCGATGGCACAAAAGGCGCCCCGTACATGGAGACCGACCTCCCCCACCCCCTCAATGTGTATGGGGAGAGCAAACTGGCCGGGGAACAGGCCATCCAATCTGTAGACGGTGCGTATCTTATTATGCGTACTGCCTGGGTCTATAGCATGCGCCGTGATAGTTTCGTTTCCAAGGTATTGGGATGGGCGCGGAAAAATGAGACCCTGCGAATTGTGGATGACCAGATCAGCAATCCCACTTGGTGCCGAACACTGGCCGAAATTTCGGCTCAGATTTTAGCATCGGGGATTGACTATATCCGTGGACGCACAGGTTTATACCACCTGGCCGGGGATGGGTATGCCAGCCGTTTTGAGTGGGCACGCCTGATCCTGGAGCTGGATCCAAATCGCCACGCACAGATGGTTAAAGAGTTCCTGCCAGCGCCGACATCCG
>JAPLGV010000234.1:0-653 GCA_026389975.1 Chloroflexota bacterium | reverse complement strand
GGGTTGCGCCTGCCCGCTTGGGAGACAGCGCTGCGAATTGCCATGGAGCGCACAGGATGATTCAACTATGGCGTCCGGAAGAAATACCTTTTATACATTCGGATTGGAGCGGGTGCTGAGCGTAATGCTTTTGCAGCGCTTGGCCGAAAATCAACCACAGGCGCTGGACCTGTTGGCTCCCGATCATCCTGTCCGGGCTACTTACCTGGCATTCATTCAGCGCGAAT
This sequence comes from Chloroflexota bacterium, assembly GCA_026389975.1. GTDB lineage: Bacteria > Chloroflexota > Anaerolineae > Anaerolineales > Villigracilaceae > UBA877. The sequence goes on along the minus strand of JAPLGV010000234.1, from coordinate 426 downwards.
TGGCTAAAGCACAGGCAATTTCCCCGCCTCCGCAACCCATACATCGGGCGAGCCTTATTGAGCGGGTTCTGTCGAGATTGAGGAGAAAAGCTCTATGAGCCATATTTTAGTGACGGGTGGGAATGGCTTTATCGGCTCGCACTTGGTCAATCAATTGGCCACCTCTGAACAGCACCGGGTGACAGTGTTTGACCTCTACCCTCGCCCTTACGATGCCCTCCCCGGTGGAGTGCAATTCATCCAGGGTAACCTAAGCAATTACAACCTGATTCGGCGAACGTTGGTGGATCAGGGGATTGATCTCGTTTATCATATGGCCTGGACAACGATCCCCGAGACAGCCTTGAAGAATCCGGCTGCCGATATAGAACAGAATTTGATCCCCAGCGTCAATTTACTGGAAGCCTGTCTGGATGCGGGTATCAA
>JAPLGV010000239.1 GCA_026389975.1 Chloroflexota bacterium | reverse complement strand
GCCGGCCCTGCTGGTCCGGCTGGCCCCGCCGGCCCCGCCGGCTCTGCGGGTGCTAAAGGCGATACCGGTCCGGTCCCGGCTGCAGCCGACCTGACCTGCACCCAGTGCCACAATAACACCACCCTGCTCGATGGCAAGATCTATGCCTGGGAAGGCTCCCGCCATGGACCTGCTGGTCTGGCATGGGAAGAAGAAGCTGGCAACCAAAGCTGCGCCGGTTGTCACGAAGGCTCATCTTTCATTGACCGCATTGCTGCTGGCCAGTCGTTCGCGGATTATGCTGCCGCGGAGGGTATCACCCTCCCGGATGCCACCCCGCAAACCTGCCGCACCTGCCACACGATCCACACCACCTACACCCAGGATGACTTCGCCCTGCGGACCGTCGCCCCGGTGGCCATGGTCATCAGCAGCCAGACCTTCGACAAGGGCATGGGCAACCTGTGCGTCAACTGCCACCAGGCCCGCCGTTACATGGCCGACTTCCCCGCCAAGGATGCCGCTGGCACTGTTATCGCTGGCAGCTACAAAGCTTCTACGCGCTTCAACCCGCACCTCAGCAACCAGTCCGACATGATGCTGGGTGTTGGTGGTGGCGGTACCGTTACTGGCACCCCCAGTGCTCACTACACCATGACCACGGACTCCTGCGTGACTTGCCACCTGGGCGAATCCGCCACCCACACCTTCGATGCGACCGTCTCTGCTTGCGTGGCTTGCCATGCTGATGCAGAGAACACCGACATCAACGGCGCTGTGACGGAGATCCAGGCGAAGTTCGACCAGCTTAAGGCAGCCTTGACGACCGCTGGCCTGGTCAACGATGAAGGCGGTGCTGTTGCCGGCACCTATGAAGAGGCCCAGGCCTTCCCGCTGTGGGTCTACGGCTACATCACCGAAGACGGCTCCATGGGCGTGCACAATCCCAAGTACGCCAATGACCTGCTTGACGCAGCTCTGGCGCTCCTCCCGTAAATCGCCCATCACAGAAGTTAAGCACTACCAACATGAACTATCCTGAATAAAAGAATAAATCATGTTACTAATCATAAAAGCCGCCCATGGGCGGCTTTTATGATAATCGACCAGGTTTTATTAATCTCCAACCACCGGGATTGCCTCCAGTGAGAAAGCCAGCAGGCCATAACCGATGATCCCTGCTCCAGTCAGGAATTCGATCAGGGAAGGAGAATAGGCGGTATAGGTCACCGCTGGTTCGCCTGGCAGATAGGAGAGGATGATAAACAGACCCGAAAGGTTCGTGTCCCACCGATACGCCACCACGCCGCCGACCACCAATGCCAGAGCCAGCATGCGCCAAAGGGGGAGGGCGCGTGTCCGCTTGTTGAGCAGCAATATTATCGGAACTACGGCTCCCAGGAATATCTCACCTATCCAGAAGTTGAAGGACAGCGGGCCTCCCGTCAGCAGATGCAGGCCCTCGGTCCGGCCTGGTTCGTAGGTGTAAGTCATGGACAGGGCATCCCAGAAGCGGAAGTACAGGTAGACCACCAATACCCAGCCAATGATGATGGAGACGCGATCCAGAACACTGTTTTCCACGTTGGCATGTCTGGTCAGACGTGCCGAGAGCATCGATGCAAAGACCGTCAGTGCCATGCCTCCGGCAATCGCTGAAATAATGAATAGCACGGAAATGTCCGGCCGGTACCAGAGTGGGCGCGCTTTGAGTACACCGTAGAGTGCCCCCAGCGACGACTGGTGCAGCATGGAAAGCGCCAGGCCGGCAATTGCCAGATAGGGTGCGTAATGGTGGACGCGAGACATCCTCTCAGACAGTTTTGGCCAGTGTGAACGCAACCACCCGAACCCGGCAAAGATGGGCATAGCCTCCAGGGCCAGCACAGCCAGGTAAAAAGTCACGCACATGGTCACTTCCCAGAGCAGCGAATGCTTGTTCCAGTAAATCATGGCATGCCAGAAGCGGTCCGGGCGGCCGATGTCAAGCAGCAGGGTTAACACTGCCATGGTGTAACCGATCAAGCCGATGAAAGTTGCCGTGCGGGCTACCGCCTCGTAACGCTTGAGACCGAGCAGGTAGACTACTGCACACAGGCTGAAGGCTCCCGCACTCATGGCGATGGACGATAGGTCAATAGTGATCCACAAGCCCCAGGGAACCATGTCGGTCAGGTTGGTCAATGAAAGACCCTTCCAGAAGACCATTAATCCAGCAGCCACACCAGCGGCGGTGACGACTACGAGTCCGCCAATCCAGGCCATCCAGGGAGTGAATTTGGGGAGTTTAATTTTCATGACTGCGACTCCTCTGTCGCTGACAGATAGTAGACCCGCGGGGATGTGCCCAGGTCGTCGCGCAGGCGATAAGAAGTTCGCCCTCGCAGCAATTTACTGACATTCGACTCGGGATCGTTCAGGTCACCGAACAGGCGGGCCCCCACTGGGCAGACCACCACGCAGGCCGGAGTGGCATCCTCGTCAATACCGGGGGTCAAACCGAGTGCCAAGCCGCGGTCAATGCGTTGATAGCAGAACGAACATTTCTCGACAACGCCGCGCGGCCTGCGCGAGATATCGGGCTGACCCCACTCTGGCACGGACGGGTTCGGACCGTCAAATTGTTTCCAATTGAACGAACGTGCCCCATAAGGACAGGCTATTTCGCAATAGCGGCAACCAATACAACGGTCGTAGTCCATCTTCACAATCCCATCGGGACGGTAGCTGCTGGCGCGAACCGGGCAGACATCCACACACGGGGCATGGGCGCACTGCATACATGGGCGGGGGGTGTAGACATCCTGTGCTCCCACGGTTCCTGTCTTGGTAACCACGTTCCAGGAAATTTCAGGCGGTATATCGTTATGTGCCCGGCATGCCAAAGTACAGTAATCGCAGCCCGTGCATTTGGATTGGTCAATCACCATTGCCCATTGGCGGCCATTGGAAGCGAGCGTTTCGAGAGCTTGCGCACGGCGAATGATCTGCGACCCGGCCAGAACGGTTACACCGGCCACAGTCAGTTTTATAAAGTCTCGGCGGTTGATCTTTATGTCGCTCATTTTTTATTGTCCTTCTTGTTCATTTTGCGGTAGGCCTTTTCCAACCACGGCTGTAGAACCATGCCACCTGCTAGGCCGATCAGGCCGGCTATTCCAGCAAACCCGAGCGGGCTGACCGGTGATGGGTTGATGGCAACCTCTCCAGGAGTCGGTGTGTTTTCGGGCTGGGAAGTCGGTGCAGTCTGGGTGGTTGATGTGTCCGAGGGTTGGGCGTGCATCTGGTCGGCATGGCAGGCAGAGCAGGTGGTAATACTGGCAGTAAAACTATGGTCTGGCATCGCATGTATATCGGTGCTGCGGGTTTCGAAATGCCGCAGATGGCAGTCCACGCAGCTTACACCGGCCTGGTTGTGCTTCGTATAAGGAAAGTTCATTGAAACTTCGCTGTGACAATTGATGCAGAGTGCTGACGGACCGGTTTCCTCTTGCCCTTGAACCGTCTTCAAGGTTGCTGAGTGTGGATCATGACAAACGGTACAGGTCATCGCCCGCTGGAAATGTGTGCTGGCTTGCCATTCCTGCGTGTTGAAACGATCACCGCTGTGACAGCGGCCACACAGGTCGTTCGTCCGATCAACCGATACAGGGTTTGCAGCCGGGTCGGTGGAATGTTCAGCCGGCACCGTTCCATGGCAGGCTTCGCAGGCCACGCCATCCTGTTTCCAAGTCCCCAATGCCGGGTCGTACCCGGTCACGTGGCAGACAAGGCAGGCTCCGGGTTTCCCCTGGTCGGTCCACATCTGATCAAAGAGTGGGTCGCTGCTTGCATGGCCATGTGCGCCTGATTGCCAGGCATCATTGAATTTCGAGTGACAAACTAGACATCCGGGTTGTTCCTGTTGCACAGCGGGTCTGCTTGTCTCTGTTCTGGCTTGTGCGATCATGTATGTCGCGGCGGTCACGAGCAGGGCGAACAGAATGGCAACGGAAAAGCGTTTAAGTAATTTCATTATTGTATCTCCTCGCAGAATTGAAATTTATGATAAGACCGGAGCCGGTGCCAGACGGAACACATCGCAGCCCAGGCATTCTTCCCGTAACAGGCCATTTTTCGTACGGAATACTTGCCAGCATGGGACATTCGGCTGGGTGGACGCCGGGCAGTTCTTGCGTTTCTCCTCGGAGCAGCCTTTGATTTCCCAGCAGGGCCGCTGGAAAGAAATGACCGGTATTGCCAGGGCTTCTTTCTGCCAGCGCTCGTCCAGGCGGCGCAGCAAGAAGAAGATCAGGGCGGTCACGGCCACCGGGATTCCAATCCGCAGGAGCAGACCAAGAACGAACGTCAAAACGGTGTCCATCAGGCACCTCATGTACTACGAACGTTTTCGTAATGATGTTTTACTGCCTCGCCTATGAGCAGGAGAAGTGTGGTGGGAATGCCAAGTCGCAGGATCGTCAGAAGGGAAATAAACAATATGCTTTTCATGGGGAACCTCCTTGTTATTTATTCCTATTTTCACTAATAGTGTATCTCTTCGGAAGGGCATTTACAATTCGGCAGGCATCCTATCTTTCTTGTGGGAGCGGCACCCCACAGGTTTGCTCCCGTGCCCTGCAAAATACTATTTGCACCCCATGCCATGAAAGAAACATTGGGTAAATATTGTGTCATATATCCCAAATAAAAAGCCTGCTGGGAGGCCAGCAGGCTGCGAAATTCTATTGATGAAAAAGCCTACGGTTTGATGATACCCTTGCGAATGGCGTAGCGCACCAACTCGGAGCGCGAATGCAGGCCCAGTTTGTGCATGATATTCTCGCGGTGACGGGCAACCGTCTTGATGCTGATGACCAGCGCACCAGCAATCTCTTCATTGTCTGCTCCCTCTGCCAGGTAACGAAGAACTTCCTGTTCACGGTCGGTCAGGCCGTCAAGTGTGGACGCCGCGTCAGTGCTGCGATCCTGGGAAAGATAATCTTTTACCAGTAATTTCGCCATGGAGGGGTACAGGTAAACTTCCCCGGCGGCCGCGGCGCGGATAGCCGTCAATAATTCTTCCGGCGCGGCGCGCTTTGGAACGTACCCGCCCGCGCCCGCTTCCAACATCTTGAAGAAATACTCTTCGTCCTCGTGAATGGTCAGTGCAACCACTGCGACCTCGGGATTGGTGCGTTTGATCTCGCGCGTGGCGTCAATTCCCGATAGATCCGGCAAGCCGATATCCATCAGCACCACAGTCGGTTTTAACTGCCGGACGGCTTCGAGCGCTTCGCGAGCGGTCCCGGCCTCGCCGACAATCTCAACATCGCTCTCGCTGGCCAGCAGCATCCGCAAGCCAGAACGTACGACCTGGTGGTCGTCAACTAGCAGCAGGCGAATTTTCATCTGCTTCCTCCTGAAGATACGGAATAGATACTTCGACTGTCGTCCCTTCGCCGAGTCGCGAATGAACCTTGAACCTGCCGCCCAGTAACGAGGTGCGTTCCTCCATGCCTTTCAGTCCCCACGAGACTCGTTTGGCTGACCCTGCGGCATCCATATCGAAACCCCGTCCATCGTCCGTCACACGAACATGAACAGATTCCTCGGCGTAAGTTAGAACGACCTGGGCGGTTTTGGCTTGAGCATGTTTGACAACATTCGTCAGCGCCTCCTGTGCGATGCGGAAGAGCGCTATCTTGACCGGCGAGGGGACCGGCCGTTCCTCGCCCAGGATCTCAACGTGGACATCCAGTTTGACGCGTTCCTGAAGAGTATTGGCATACCAGCGCAAAGCGGAGGAGAGCCCTAGATCATCAAGATGGGATGGACGCAAATCTGCAATCAGGCGTTGCAATTCGTCCAAGGAATGTTCTGTCAGCAACTCCAGTTGGTGTAAGTTCTGTTTGGTGCGTTTAATGTTCGAGGACCGCAGCGAGCCGGTCAGACCGCGCAAGCCCAGGCCGATAGCTGTCAAAGCTTGACCAGTCTCATCGTGGAGTTCACGGGCAATTCGCTGGCGTTCCGATTCCTGAGCAGCCACAACACGCTTGTATAATGCCCCGCGCAGTGTCTCACGTTGTTTCGATTCCTTCAGGCGCGCCTCCTGCAGACTGGAAATTTGCCTGTCATTTTCAACCTGGAAGGCGCGCAAGAAACGGATGACAAAGAAAGCGGCCAACCCTGCCATTATGGCGCGGAATAATTGTATAGGGATGCTAAATAGATTACTGAATAGAACCTCATTGATGATGTTTGAAGGCGGAAGCGGGGAAGAGCGGACGAACAACTGGCCTACCAGGCCGTACCAACTAAAAGCAACCGCGGCCCATAGTGCGTCTCGGCCGAACGATATCAGCCCAGCCTTACGAAAGACACGCTGCTGAATTACCAGCCCAATCGCCGCCAGCAAGGCTGCTGGAGCGGCTAACGAATAGCGCGTCCACACGTCTGACACATCCCACAAGATGGGCAAAGAATAGTGTCCTTTGAGGATGATCAAGCCAAATACCCAGACACCTTCCAATCCAAGCGGAACGAGCAGGATCAATCGCCAGGCTTTTCGCGAAACGACCAGAAGGTAACTGCCGAAGGCCGCCAGCGAGATAAAGGAAAATGCCAACATCGCCAACCTTATTCCAGATAACCAGTCCGGGGTGATATGCCCTCCCTGGACGGCGATTACATCGAACATCTCCAGCCACTCGTTTGCCGCGTGGACCAGCCCAAATGCTGCCAGAGGGCGCAAGGCGCGGCGAAGGCGGGCATCGGAAGACCGCCCGCCTTCGAGCACAACCAAAAGGCCCATACTAAAAAATGCCAGCCCATAGAAAAAATAGATCGGGATGATCGGAGATATATTCACGGCAATGGGTCTCTATGCACCCTGTTCTAATCGTCTTTCTGTAAACGCATCCCACAGGTGCGGCAGAACCCATCGCCCGGTTGAGCGCGCTTACCACATTGATAGCAGTAGACCGCACCAGTTTCGGTTGCCTGTTGCGGCTGTGCGTGGCGTTTGCGCGAAGCAGATGAACGGCGCATGCCGTTTTTCCACATATAAAGGCCACCTACTATACCAACCACGATCAGTGCCCCTCCAATCCCTGCCAATACCCACGGCAGGAGGCCACTCATCGTGACCCGGCCGGGCGTGCTCGCATTGAGCGGTTGCGTGGGTTGAACCGGAAGCCCGGTGGTGCTTAAAGCGTCAGTCGCTTTCTGGTAATCGGCAGTCAGAGTGAAAGCTTGCCCAGCTGCCAGAGGCTGGAGCGCAGATTGATAGTAGACGAAACCATCTTGACCGGCGCTGCTTTTTGTGAGGGCAGGGTCTGTTACCATGTCCGTTGCGCTGGTCGGCTGCTGAAGGGCGACTGCGAAAGCATCTACCGCATAGTCACCAGCCCATTCGTAGACAACGTGACGAGTGGTCCCATTTTTTACCAGGGCATCGTAATATTCCAACTGCACATCCCGCGAATTGGCGGTGATCTTCAGCGTTGCCCACGACCCTTGCACGGTACGATCATAGGGAGCGTTTAGCAGCCCCTTCGCCGGGTCGGAAACGGCCACTGCAAAGACTTCAGCCTGGGCCGGGACACGCAGATTTAGGGTAGCTGGAAGCGTTGTATCGGGGGATAGGGAAATGTGATAAATTACCAGCACAGCTGGCTGGTCATATTCCGGCCAGATATCCACACTCACTGAACTCAGGCTCACCTCACTCTGCGCCTGCGCGGGGAAGGAAACCCAGAGTGCCACCAGGACAGCCAAAACGGCAAAACACTTCCTCACCAAACACCTCCAAATAAAATAAAAATTGTCTATATCTTACTGCTACTTGCATAAATCATGATCTTTCCAGTAGCGAATTGCTCGAAAATGACGAGATTTCGGTTCAGATATTTACGCAGTACCCTGTAATCTTACCACGAACAGGAATAGCTTTAACTAGTGACCAGACCGTCCGGTTGACCGGTACCTGGAGATTTTTCTCCTCCGCCAGACGAACGACCGCACCGTTGATTGCATCTATTTCAGTTGGCGCGCCGCGCAAAACATCTTGCAGCATCGAGGACTGGTTCTCTGCCGTCCGTTGCGCCACATCTTCGGCGGCGAGTTCGGGACCCGGGAACGGCAGCGCCACTCCCAGGGTTTTTGCCACCCCAGCGGTTTCGCGCGCCAGTTCCCCCATCAGCGCCCGCGTGGACGGGAGTTCGAGTAGTTCGCCATTTTTTACCCGCAGCAGTGCGGTCAACGGATTGATGGCCGAACTGACTGCCAGTTTGCCCCATACCAGCGATTGCAAATCGCTTACCACGTTTACAACAAAACCTGCCCGGTGGATCATCTCCTCCAGTGGGGAAAGGCGCGGATGAGATTCCAGCGACACCGTTCCATCTCCGCCCAGGCAGACCAGACCGGGTGCGAGCAGTGTCGCGCCAAGAGTTGTCACACCCCGGGCAACACGCAGCAGGCCCAAGGTCAACGCGAGAACTGTATCGTTCCCAAGCCCGTTGTGGAGCGTCAACGCCACACCATCTTCGGCGAGGCAGCCTGACAGTTGGTGGGCGGCGCGTTCCGTCTGCCAGGCTTTGACCAGCACTAACGCAAAACGCATGCCTTTGCATTCGGCCGGATTGTCTGTTGCGTGAACGTGAAACGCCCGATCATCGCCGTCCACTCGTACGCCCTTTTCGCTCAGGGCAGCCAATCCCTCCGGCCAAGTACCGAGCATGGTTACGAAAACACCCGCAGCGGCAAGCCGCGCCGCAAAGAGAGTCGCCAAGGCGCCGGTGCCAAGAATAAGGATCGAGTCGCTATTCATTTGGTGACTTTGCTCCTAGCGGTTGAGATTATGAACAAGAGTTTCCCATTCTTTATCGGGCATTTCGACGGTATGTTCCTGCGCTGGAAAAGTGCGGCCTTGTACATCGGCAATATAAGCCGTGAAAGCACTCTGCATCTGGGTGTGCAGGTCGGCGTATTTTCGGACGAATTTGGGCGTAAAGCGGTCGAATAGACCCAGCAGATCGTGCGTCACCAGCACCTGACCGTCACAGCCTGCGCCGGCTCCGATGCCGATGGTGGGGATGGTAAGTCGCTTTGAGACCATCTCGGCCAGCCGGGCCGGGACGGATTCGAGCACCAGGCTGAAACACCCGGCTTCTTCGAGGAGAAGCGCATCCTCGAGCAGTCGCTCGGCGGTTACGGCGGTGCGTCCCTGCGGACGGAAACCGCCCAGCAGGTTGACCGATTGTGGTGTCAGGCCGAGGTGCCCCATTACCGGAATCCCCGCCCCAAGGATGGCGCGGATGGCGTGCAGGCGTTCGCGCCCGCCCTCCAGTTTGACTGCCTCCATGCCGCCTTGCTGGAGGAACCGTCCTGCATTGCGGATGGCTTCTTCCGTCGAGACCTGGTAGGACATGAAAGGCATATCTCCGATGAGCAGAGCCGCCCTGGACCCGCGTGCCACGGCGCGGCAATGGTGCAGCATCTCGTCCATTGTGACGGGCAGGGTGTTTTCGTAGCCCAGTACCACCATACCGAGCGAATCGCCGACCAGGATGGCGTCAATCCCGGCCAGGTCAAGAGCCAACGCGGTGGGGTAATCGTAACCGGTCAACACGGCGATTGGCTCGCCACGTTTTTTTTTCTGGAGGAATGCCAGTGTGGTAATTTTTTTACGCGCGGTCTGCGCTATGAGATTATGGGGAAGTGTGGACATGGTACCCTCCTTTCAGGTAGGGGCCGGGTTGGAATGAATATTACAGATTAGACTTTACTTCTCTGTCGCGTTCCAAAAGATACGCGCAACACTGGCTATTATTCCACAAAAATAGTACTACGGCAACCTTCCATCGCATTTCATTATGCTCTATAATATAAACATAATCATAACCGTTTTTTCACAGGAGGCTTCTATGCGACGGGCTTTTAGTTTCTTCATCGGGACGTTGATCGGCGGAATAATTGGTGCAGCGGGGGCTCTGCTCTTCGCCCCTTCAGCAGGCGAGGAACTGCGCGATCAGATCAACGATCGCGCCCAGGGTTTGGTTGTCGATATCCGCCATGCGGCCAATACGAAACGAATTGAATTGCAGGATCGGTTGGAAACATTACGCGCCCCTCGGGCGTAAATGCACCGGCGGGCAACCTAAATATTGCTCCCACAAAACTTTTGATAAAACGCCTCTGTCATTGCCATACAACGCTGGTATACGCCGCGTTCGGCAATGATGCGGGCGTTTTCGTTTTTTGCTGCCGCACATAGAGCGGGGTTCTCCAGAGCGGCAATGATCCCGTCTGCAAGGGCGCGCGGGGAGGTCGCATCTATCAGCAGACCGTTGACACCAGGCGTCACCCACTCCCGCATCGACTCGATATTCCCCACCACCGGGAAACATCCGCAGGCCATTGCTTCCAGCAGCGAATTGGGTGTTCCATCGTGGATGCTGGGCGAGACAAAGACCCGGGCTTTTTTGAATAACGCCCACATTTGTGCCCGGTCCAGGCGCGCCCAAAGTTTCGTATTCGACCAGATTCCCAACGACTCAACCCAATGTTCAGATTCTACATCGCCGGCCAGCGGAGGACAGATGAACAGCGCCTGCGGGATTTTTTCCAACACCAGCGGGATGGACTGGAAAAATACATCCTGCCGTAGACTACCGGGACGCTGTCCGCGCGGGTTGATCACAATCGGGAGATCCGGCAGTTCCTCCGGCAGCGTTCCGGACCTGGAGGCTGCTTCGATTTCATCGAGACGGATGCCTCCCGCCCCCGGAACAACCAGCGTTGGCCTGTCGGTTGCGAAACCCCATTCGTGTCCCAGACGGATGTCGCGGGCCGCGTCGGCAATGAGACCATCGGCACGGCGCAGGGTGCGGCGGGTGAGACGCGCCATCAGAATCGAGCCGCGGGCATGGAGGGTCATATCGTTGCCCCAGATGGAGACCACCAGCGGGACCCCCGTCGGCGTGACGGCAGCCAGCATCCCCTCGAAGGGGATGCGCAGGGCGTGGACAAGGTCCGGGCGGATTTCTTCCACCAGATTGCGGAAACGCGTCTGGTGGAGCGGCAAGCTGAGAGGTCCGAGCACATAGCGCAGGGGGCGCAGGAGACCTCGGAAGCGTCCGACAAATCCGCTTGTGTGGGTTGAACCCACTGTATTATTGCTCTTTCCACGAGCCATCCCGCCAAAGGCCACCGGTAGAATATGAAATGATGCCAATCCCGGAGGCGGGTCACAGGGAAAAGTCGAGGCAAGGTGAGTCTGGTGACCGGTCTCGATCCAGTGACGCAGCCATGAGAGCGCAGTGGGGGAACGCCCGTCGGCGACAAAAAGTAGACGCATGGCTGCAATATACCACAAACCTGCAATGAAAAAAGTTTGACGAAATGCGGTAGTTTGTGTATAGTGTATTAATTGGAGAGAGCATGTCTCAAAGCCGTTTTTGCTTGTTGAAGATAATACTGGTAATTGTGAAATGGTGCGCTTTCTCTTTGAACGCGCTGGTTATCAGGTGTTGGAATCGCACAACGGGCAAATGGGACTGGATCTTGCGCGTCAGGAATTGCCCGACCTGGTCTTGATGGATCTCTCCCTGCCCGGAGTGGATGGGTGGACTGCTGCTCGCGAACTCAAATCGGACCCGAAGTTCTGGTATTTTTAGTTGTTTTTCCCATAGGCAGAGTAAGCCTCCAAGCGGCATGCCTTGCCTATGTGTTTTTCTGGTATATTAAAGTGGCATTCAAGAAAACCCGGGTGTTTTGGAATTCCGTGACCGGGAGAAAGGGGGGTGTTGGGTGGGCTTTGCCTCCTAACACTCGCTTTCGCAACACCACTGCGGAGAATCCAAGAGAACCGAAAACTTGCTTGGGTGAGGAGTTGTATGAAACAAATCTGCGTTGTTGGTGTCGGCTATGTTGGTCTGTTCACAGCAGCCTGCTTCGCTGACCTGGGGAACCGGGTCAGCGCTTTGGATGTTAATGAGATACGTATTGAAAACCTTAATAAGGGAATCATGCCCATCCGTTTCGACAGAAAATAATATGCCAGAAGAAAAACACCCCCCCGTTATTGATTACGAAGGCTCCGATTATCAAACGCGCTTCTGGGAAACAGGAGGACGCGATTATGAGGATCGCTGCGAAGCCATTGCCCTAAAGCGCCTGCTACCCCAAAGCGGTAAACTGATGCTCGAACTGGGCGCCGGCGCGGGCCGCAATACCCCGCGCTACCAGGGATTCGAGCGCGTCGTCCTGCTGGACTACTCCCGCACCCAGCTCAAACAGGCGCAGGAGCGCCTGGGCACCTCCGAACGTTACATCTACGTTGCGGCAGATATCTACCGCCTGCCTTTTGTGGACAGCCTGTTCGATGCGACCACGATGATCCGTACTCTGCACCACATGGCTGATGCGCCTGCCGCGTTGCGTCAGGTGAGGAACGTTCTCCAGCCGGGTGCGACTTTCATTCTGGAATACGCCAACAAGCGGAACCTGAAGGCCATCCTGCGCTATGCGCTGCGCCACCAGACCTGGAGCCCGTTCGAGCTGGAACCGGTCGAATTCGCCCCGCTGAACTTTGACTTCCATCCGCGGGCGGTGCGCGGATGGCTCCGGGAGGCGGGATTCCAAACTGAAAAAATCCTGGCGGTCTCGCACTTCCGCGTAGGTATGCTCAAACGCACTATTCCTGCCAGTATTCTGGCCGGCCTCGATTCTCTTTTCCAATGGACCGGGGCGTTGTGGCAATTTACCCCGAGCGTGTTCATAAAGGCGAGGGCAGAAGGTGAGGAGACCGGCTCGATCCCTGCCGACCCTATAGCGTTTTTCAAATGTCCCGAATGCGGACATGCACCATTGACAGGTTCGGAACAGCAAACAAGCTGCCCAGCATGTAAACGCAAATGGAATATTTCAGACGGGATATATGATTTTCGAGGCGAGTGAACGATGAAACATCGTATTCTATATACCGCCCTCATTGTCCTGAATATCCTGGTTATCGTATTATTTGTCGTTCAATATACGAGCGCCACATATCCATTTGTTGGCAGTGATTATCGACTATTCGGTCCACGCTTGATTGATTCTTTTTTACACTACAAAGTTAACGGGTTCAGCATACAATGGTATACCCCCAGTTTCGGAGGAGGCCTACCAGCTTACCCCAACCCTCTCCAGATGCAATTTTCGCTTCCACAGTTATTCACATTTTTCGTCAATCCGTGGGTTGCAATTCTGGCCTCCAGCGTGATTTATATCATTATTGGATTTTGGGTCACATTTCTATTTCTGCGGGACGCATTGGAATTCAAGCCTTTATCAGCAATTCTGGGGGCGAATTTCTTTGTTGCTAGCGGCTTTTTTATTGAACGCCTGGTCGTCGGACACGCAGATAAAATCACCTTTCCATTAATTGTGGTTCCCATGTACGCATTGTTAAACCGTAAAATGCCCGCATGGCTTGCTGGTGGATTAATTTCCCTCACGGGCGCAATTCTCCTGTATTCTGGGGGAGTCTATATTGGTGTCATCTGCTTTTTCACTACTATTATCACTATTCCTATCGTTTATTTCCTAAAGCCTTCTCTGCTTGCCTGGCGGAAGATAGTACCTGCAATCATTTGGGGAAGTTTTCTCACCATCCTCCTGTGCGGTTCCAAACTCTACGCAGTTACCACTTTCATGCAATCTTTCCCACGGGAAGTACATGACCAATATTTCGTGGATTGGTATACGAGTATAGGAGGTTTAGTTCTCCAACTCGTCGGCATAATGACAACACTCCCATTCCTGAATTTGATCGGCAAGAGTAGTCTCGTCTACGTCGTCAGGTTAGCACAATGGACCGGATCCCCATATGGTTTCTGGGAACTAGACACATCCATCTCGCCGGTATTGATTATTTTGCTCATTTATGGAGCCTGGATGATACTATCCCATAAACCGCATTTCGATAGAAGCAATTTATTGAAAAAGGGCATTGCGGGGATATGCCTCATTATTTCCATTATCCTTGTCGTTCAATTTTCAACAGCCCGAGGGTTTTTATTCGACGCTCTAAAGGGTTTGCCTTTGCTCAAGTCGTTACGGACCAATACCCGTTTTGTTGCTTCTTTCATCCTCCCACTGGCAATCCTGGGAGCCAAAATATTCTACTACTGGACAAAGGGGAAATCAGGCATAAAAACAATCTCCATTTTTGTTTTCCTGAATGGGATTTCACTGGTTGCCCTATGGGCGTATTACCTGCTCCCGATGAGTGTTCAGGGACGGAATTTTGAAATTCAATCCGTCTTGGACACTTACGTTAAAATTCAGGCTGGAGAAATTTTTCCGGTGAATAAAATCATCCCCGACATGAACGATTATGAAGTGTTCCAGGCACAGGCAAGCAATGTCACTCACCATTACGATCCGTTATTGGGGGAGAATTCTTTTCGCCCTCTCGTCCACGAGGGGTCCGTCTTTGACATTGAAGACGGTTTTTACAACATGACCGACCCAACCGGATACGTCTTCCCCATGGAAAATAATTCCAAATTATTCTCACGAATCCCGGTTTCTGACGATAGCAAACTGGTGGATTTCTTAAACCGCCGCCAACCAGACTGGAAATTGCCATTGACGCAAATTGTCCTCGATTGGGCGGCGGGCCTGACCCTCATCCTGGAAACCTGCGCCGTATGCATTTTTCTGGTGAGGAAATGGCTGTTGCGGCATCTCTTCCACCTCCCTGCGCGTTTCTGGTGTCGTTTGACCGGCAGAGGGTGAGTCAAATTTTTTTCGGTCGAATTGGACGAGATACGTACCTGTAGCTTCTGCGGTGGCGATGGATGATGCGTGGAAGACCTGTCAGTGGCCAGAGAGGCTGCGGGAGCAGATCATGGAATAACATATTTTGGACATTTCGAAGTGGGAGGATGAAGGGGAGTTCGGGATGGTGTTTCGGAAGATGGTCGATGGGCTGGATCTGTTTTATAAGGAGAAGTGATTTGGGATTGGGGATTTTTAATTGATTAGTGAGGATTAATGATTGAGGAGTGGGAAGGAGAAGGCGATGGATGATGAAAAGCAAGTCGAGAGATGCAGATTTCCGAAGTCTCGGAGACTTCGGAAGTCTCAGGAGCGTGATAAGTGGGGGCTTGACGAAAGAACAGATGTTCTATATAATCAATTTTTGATGATAAAACTATGGGAGAGTTTGCTTTCTCGGTTGGGTATTCGGCGCGGCGGGGGGAGGCGCTTTTTTGCGCTGGAGGCGAGGCTGTACACGGCGCTGATGGAACTGGCGGAGCAGGAGCAGAGGCCAGTGGAGGAGGTGCAGGCGGATATGATTGTGACCGCCCTGGCGCAACGGCGGACGCACGGGGAGTTGTATAAACGCTGGCAGTCGCTCTCGCCGCGCGAGCAGGAGGTGACCGCGCTGGCCTGCCGGGGGGATACCAACCGTCAGATGGCGGCGCGGATGGGGGTCTCGGAAGAGACGGTCAAGACGCACGTGCGCAACGCGCTGGTGAAGTTCAACCTGCATGGGAAGGGGGAACTGCGCATGGCGCTGGAGGAGTGGGATTTCTCGGAGTGGGATAAATAATTGTCCGCGGCAAAATGCGCGCCGGACTGCTCGATCGAGAGATCTTCTTCACCCTGGAAGAATCCAAAACCTTGATTGTGCGCTGGAGAGAGGAGTACAATCATTGGGGGCTGGACCCATCAAGCAGTTAGGAGTACCCCCAAAATATCGATCGCGGAGATAAAGGTGACTGGAAGGAAAAATTGCCGTTATCACGGGGGGTACACAAGGTCTTGGTGAAGCAACCGCCCGTCTGTTTTCCGAACGCGGTGCTGCTGGACTGGTGATCTGCGGACGGAACTCTGGAAGAGGGCAAACCGTCGCTGCCAAATTGACCACCCTGGGCATTCCGACCTCCTTTGTTCGCGCTGATCTGGCCCGGGTGGAGGACTGCCGGGCAGTCATTGCAAAGGCGGATGAAGTTTTCGGCAAAGTTCATGTGCTAGTCAATGCGGCCGGGATCACTGACCGCGGCAGCCTGCTGAACACATCGCCCGAACTGTTCGACCGCATCCTGGCGGTCAACCTGCGGGCGCCGTTCTTCCTGATGCAGGCCGCTGTCCGGATCATGCAGCGCGAGCATATCCCCGGCACGATTGTCAATGTCCTGAGCATGTCCGCCCACGGCGGGCAACCGTTCCTGAGCGCTTACAGCGCCTCGAAGGGCGCCCTGGCCACCCTGACCAGGAATACTGCCTATGCCCTGCTGCGCCACCGCATCCGGGTTAACGGGCTGAACATCGGCTGGATGGATACCCCGGGCGAGGACCGCACCCAGAAAAGCGACGGGGCCTTGCCCGGCTGGCTGGCCGAGGCCGAACGCCGCCAGCCCTTTGGCCGCCTGCTGAAGGCGGAGGAAGTGGCCCGCACGATCGCCTTCCTGTCCTGCGACGAATCGGGCATGATGACGGGCGCCATCCTTGACTTCGACCAATCCGTGGCCGGCTGCTACGACAGCCCGCCCCATCCCCTTCTGCCTGGAGAACCCCAATGATGCTCGAACCGATTGCCATGGGAGCATTCGTCGCCAAACCCATCCACATGTGGGACATCCAATGGCTGCTGCTGACTTCCGGGGACTTCGCCCGGAACCACTTCAACGCCATGACGGTCGGCTGGGGCAGCCTCGGGTATATGTGGCGGCGGCCGTTCGTTCAGGTGGTGGTGCGCCCGGTGCGCTACACCTACGAGTTCATCGAAAAATACGACACCTTCACCCTGTGCGCCTTCCCGAAGCAGTTCCATGCCGCC
>JAPLGV010000251.1 GCA_026389975.1 Chloroflexota bacterium | reverse complement strand
GCAAGGGCGAACGGCCGTTCGCCCCTACAAGGCTCACGCTCCGCGTTCCTGACTCCCACCACAGGCCTGATTGAAATTGTCGAAGCCCTTATAGCCCATCTTCAAAACAATGGCGCAGTCTTGCGCCTGAATGCCTCGGTTAAAAACGTAAAACGAGCAAATGTAAAAAAGTGGAATGTGGAACTGGAAAACGGCGAAGCGCTGCCAGCTGACGGGATCGTCCTTGCTGCCCCGGCCTTTGCCGCCACCAAAATCGTTTCGACGCTCGACCCGCAACTGGCCGCCGATTTACATGCCATTCCCTACATCTCAACCGCCACCGTTTCCCTCGCCTACCGGCAGAGCGATTTGCCCCGTCCTATGGACGGATACGGCTACGTCATCCCGCGCCGCGAGAGGCGCCGCGCCCTGGCCTGCACCTGGACCTCGACCAAATTCCCGCACCGCGCTCCGGATGGTTATGCCCTCATCCGCGTCTTTGTCGGCCGCGCCGGACAAGAGACTGATATCGCCTGGGACGAAGCCTCCCTGCTTGAACTGGCCCGCGAGGAATTGCTACTCACCCTCGGCATCAACGCCGAGCCGCTGCTCGCGCGCGTCTTCATCTGGGACAAGGCCATGCCACAATACAACATCGGCCACTCACAGCTCCTCGCACGTATCGAAACTGCACTGGCGCAATATCCCGGCATCGTTCTGGCCGGAGCGGGTTACCGGGGTATCGGGATTCCAGATTGCATCCATTCGGGTGAATTGGCGGCCGATAAGATTTTAAGCTCTGCCTGAACCATCTACACTCCAAATCCACTACTCAAAGGATATTTATCATGACAAAGTCTCTTCTCCAGCCCATGCGCATCCCATTTCTGATCCTGACCCCTGCTTGCGTTCTACTTGGAATTTCTACGGCAATATGGCAGAACGGTCGGGTCAATGTGTGGCATACCATTCTGATACTCATTGGAGCGATTGCTGCTCACATCAGCGTAAATGTTTTCAATGAATATTTCGACTTCAAAAGCGGATTAGATGCACTTACTCAACGCACTCCCTTCAGTGGGGGAAGTGGAGCATTACCGATCAATCCCGAACTTGAAAAGCCAACCTTGGCACTTGCATGGATTACTTTCGCCATCACAGCCTCAGTTGGTATTTATTTTGCTTATACGCGGGGATGGCAGATCTTACCGCTAGGATTTGTAGGATTATTTCTACTGTATGCTTACACACCCTGGCTCAGCCGAAATCCATTCCTTTGTTTGATTGCTCCTGGATTGGGCTTTGGAATCCTCATGGTGGTGGGTACACACTTTGCTCTCAATGGGAAATTCTCAATGGCTTCGTTTATCGCTTCGCTAATCCCTTTTTTCTTGGTGAATAATTTACTGCTCCTGAATCAGTTCCCTGATCTAAAAGCTGACGGCACAATTGGCCGAAAACATTTCCCTCTCCTTATCGGACGCCGCAAAAGCAGCCTGATCTATGGCATCTTTCTTGTGCTGGCCTATACAATGATTGTATTGGGTGTGGTTTTTGACTACATGCCAATCTCCACTCTTTTAGGTACGCTTACTCTGGTCATAGCAGTTCCTGCTGCCATAGGAGCCTACCGCCACGCAGATGATATCCGAAAATTGGCTCCTATGCTGGGGATGAATGTCTTGTTAAATATTTTTACTCCCATTCTGACTGCAATTGGCTTTTTCGTTTCATAGATCAAGGAAACTAAAATGACCCTCAAAATGGAAAAATCCATCCAATTTTTCAGAGATGCTCAGGTACTTCTGCCCGGCGGCGTGGATTCGCCCGTGCGAGCCTTCCGCGCCGTGGGTGGACAGCCATTGTTCATTGACCGGGGTGAGGGAGCATTTCTCTACGATGTGGATGGCAATCGCTACATAGATTACGTTCTTTCGTGGGGTCCGCTCATCGCCGGGCATGCCCACCCAAAAGTTGTCGAAGCCATCCAGCAGCAGGCGGTCAAAGGGACATCCTACGGCGCGCCCAGCCCGCTGGAGACCGAATTGGCGCAAAGCATCATGGACTTCATGCCCAACATTGAGATGATCCGCTTTGTCAATTCGGGGACGGAAGCAACTATGTCCGCGTTACGGTTGGCGCGTGCTTATACCAAACGCGACAAAATCATCAAGTTCGAGGGCTGCTACCACGGCCACGCCGACATGCTGCTGGTGCAGGCTGGCTCGGGCGTTGCCACGCTTGGCCTGCCTGATTCGCCCGGCGTACCAGCCGCGACTGCCGCGGATACGCTCGTGGCGATTTACAACGACCTCGATTCGGTTGAAGCCCTGTTCAAGAAGTATCCCGGTCAGGTTGCGGCCATCATCATTGAACCAGTGGCTGGCAACATGGGCGTCGTACCTCCTGTTCCTGGCTTCCTCGAAGGTTTGCGTTCACTCACCGCGCAACATACAGCACTCCTCATCTTCGACGAAGTGATGACCGGTTTCCGTGTTCACCTCGGCGGGGCGCAGAAACTTTACGACATCCAGCCAGACCTGACCACGCTGGGTAAAGTCATAGGCGGTGGGCTGCCCGTTGGCGCGTATGGCGGCAAGCGCGAGATTATGCAAATGGTCGCACCGGCCGGGCCGATGTACCAGGCCGGGACGTTGGCGGGCAACCCGCTGACCATGTCGGCGGGTATCGCCACGTTGAACCTGCTCAAAGCGCCGGGAACCTGGCAGAAACTAGAAAAAGCCGCAGCTGCGCTGGAAACGGGCATCGCCTCCGCGGCGAAAAAGGCCAGTGTGCCGGTACGCCAGACCCGGGTCGGAACGATGTTCACCACCTTCTTTAGCGAGACCGAACCCAAAGACTGGAGCACAGTCAAAATAGCAGATAAAGTCCGCTTCGGGAAATTTTTCCAAAAAATGCTCGAAAACGGCGTCTATCTTGCCCCTTCACAGTTCGAGGCTGGCTTCCTCTCCACTGTTCACGATGAAGCAGTCATTGCGCATACGGTAGAGGCAGCTGAAATATCTTTCCAAAGCTTATAGACGATCTGTTACATCTTAATTTTAGGCAGAAACCAATATTCAGTTCCTATTTTCTCTAAGCTCTCTCATCTTTGGATTATCCGTAAATATGGTATCCCCTCAGGGATGATAAGAGCACACATTTGCCCCGAATGTAAGTGCCGGGGGAGAGCACTGAGGTTTTAATCGGTTTTCTCTGTGAACTCCGTGTTCTCTGTGGTAAAAATATGGGCGGTCCCATTGAGGGCCAAAGAGTTTTTTGTTTTTTCAGACTTCCTGCTCTGCTTTTCGCATCGTCTGGAAGGCGGTAATCGCCACCTCCAGCATCTTCTCGTCCGGTTCGCGCGTGGTCAGGTGTTGCAGCGCCAGGTTGGGCTTAACGATAAGGCGCACGAACGGAAAGTTGAGGTGGTTGGCTGTCCAGCGCAGGTACTCGTAAGCAACACCAGCCAGGGCCGGGATCATCACCACCCGGCTGATAAGCCGCCAGGAAAACGGCAACGGGCCAAGGATGGTAAAGAAAAACAGCGAGAGCACCATCAGGGTCAGCAGGAAAGCCGTGCCGCAGCGCGGGTGCTCGACCGAGTACTTCGCAACGGCAGCCGGTGTCAGGTCCGCGCCCGCTTCGTAGGCGTTGATGGTCTTGTGTTCGGCGCCATGATAAGCAAAGACGCGCGCGATGTCTGGCGCGAAGCCGATTCCCCACATATAACCAATCAATAAGAGCAAACGGATAATGCCTTCCAGAAGATTGCTCCACCAGGCGTTCCAGTGCAGAAAATGCTCGGACAGCCAGCCAACTCCCGCCGGAGCCAGGAAGAAGATGCCGATGGCAACCAGGAAGGTCAGGCCGAGGGTCAGGTAGAGTACCGGGCCTTCCAGTTTTTCGTCTTCGCCGGTTTGCAGATTGGCAGAATCGGTCAGGGCGCGCATTCCCAAGCCGAGCGAATCCCACAGCAGGATCAGCCCGCGCAGGAACGGGATTTTTGCCAACCGGGATTTATAGATGCCGCCCAGCAGCTCTACTTTGGTGGCAATGCTGCCATCCGGGGCACGCATGGCAACGGCACAGGTTTTACGCCCCCGCATCATCACGCCTTCGATGACCGCCTGTCCGCCATAGTTAACAAGTTTATCGTTCATACCGATAATCTCCAAGAAATTCGGCGGGGGTCATAGACCCCCGCCGCTGGTGTAAGACTAAGGTTTCAAATTCAAGAAGAAATGGATGACCGCCTCGATACCCCGGTACCAGGTGGGCAGGTGCATTTTTTCGTTCGGCGCATGGATGTTGTCATCCGGCAAACCGAAACCGCAGACAACCGACTCGATGCCCAGCAGATTCTGCATATCCCTTACCACCGGGATGGAACCACCCTCACGCCGGAAGTACGGGCGCGTTCCCCACACTGTCTCCAGAGCCTTGCCCATTGCCCGGACGCCGATGTTGTTCCGGTCGGAGATGGAGGCCTCACCGCCTGCCATCGCGGTCAATTCCCAGCGGATATCCTTGGGGGCATGTTCTTCCAGATAGCGGATCAACTGCTGGTGTACTTCCTTCGGATTCTGATCGGGAACCAGGCGCATGGATATTTTCGCCATCGCCCAGGCAGGGATAACCGTCTTGGACCCTTCACCGGTGAATCCGGAAAGCATTCCATTAACATCCAGCGTAGGGCGCGCCCCGGTACGCTCGTTGACAGTGAAGCCAGCCTCACCATACAACGCCGGCGCGCCAGTCACTTCGAGGAAGTGCTTATCATCAATCGGGAGACGCGCCAACTCATCGCGTTCTTCCTTGGTCAATTTTTGAACTTTGTTATAAAAACCAGGTAAAGTGATGCGTCCCTTGGCGTCGTGCATCCCGGCAACCAATTCGGCCATGGCAATGGCCGGGTTATGGACAACGCCGCCATAAATACCGGAGTGCAGGTCTTGCGTCGGGCCAAAAACCCGCAGTTCAAAATAAGCCAGACCGCGCAAAGCATAAGTGAGGGTCGGGTACTCTTTTCCAATCATGCCCGAATCCGGATTCATTGCAAAATCGCAGGCCAGCAAATCCTTGTGCTCGGCAATGAAAGTCCCCAGGTTGGGCGAACCGATTTCCTCTTCGCCCTCAAACAACCATTTGACATTCACAGGCAGTCCGCCAGTCTTGACGAGCGATTCGACCGCTTTAAGCATAACCACATTCTGTCCCTTCATGTCCGAGGCGCCGCGGGCGTAAATTTCTTCGCCGCGCACTACTGGGTCAAAGGGACCGGTCTTCCACAGGTTAAGTGGGTCGGCTGGCTGAACATCATAGTGCCCATAAATAAGTACAATCGACGCATCTGCTGCGCCCAGCCATTCTCCATAAACAATCGGGTGTTTGGCGGTCGGGAAAATTTGTACTTTCTGCATCCCGAGGCCGCGTAATTGCGCCGCCATCCACTCCGCGGCTTGACGGATATCTGCGTTATGCGCCGGGTCAGTCGAAACTGACGGGATTGTCAGGATTTCCTTGAAGGCGTTCAGGAATTTTTCTTTATTCTTGCGGGCATATTGCAGGGCGGTCTCTCGCTGATCTGCCATCGAATGCTCCTTGTAACATGATTTCTGTAGACAGAAAGCCGGAGGAAGTTTCCTGGACTTTTATATCTTTACGGTAAAACCGTCGGTTGTACGGTTTGTTCGAGAGCTCGGCGGGTAACCAGGTACCAGGATGCAATCCCGTTGAAGCGGTCGGCAGGCTCAAAGAGCGGTACGGCCTGCACGCCTTGCACGCGCTGGTCCACGCCATAGGTATAGATCGGATAATACAGCGGCAAGGCCGGGAGTTCGCGGGCGAAAATAACCTGGAAGTTGCGGTACAGCCGGGCACGGATATTCGGGTCGGCTACCACGCGCGCTTGTTCCAGGTATTCGCTGGCGGTGCGGTTGTCCCACTGAGCATAATTCTGTCCGCCGGTGATCTCAGCCTGGTGCCAGAACGGATACGGGTCCGGGTCGTACGAACGGCTCAGGTCCAGGTCCCCCAGCGCGGCCTGATAAGTGCGCGGCGTCAGGTAGTCATTGAACAGAGATTCGTATGTGACCGCCTGAAGCTTGACTTCCACGCCAATCGCCGCCCAGTTTTGCTGGATGGTCTGGGCCAATTGCGAGTGAATGGCATCGTCCGGATAGACCATCGTAAAGGAGAGTGAAACGTTGTCTTTGGCGCGTACCGTCCCATCCGGTGGGAGTACGTACCCGGCAGTTTTAAGTTCATTAACCGCCGTATCAAGATCAAAACCAATGTGTTCAACGCCGTCGTAATATGCCCAGGCAAGAGGCAGCAACGGACTATCCGCCACGACCGCCTGTCCTTGCAATAAATAATCCACCATCCACTGGCGGTTAAGGCCGGTCATTAAAGCATGCCGGATTTCTTTATCCTGAAAAAACGGGACGTCATTATTGCCCAGGTTAAATAAAACCATGCTCAAGCGCGGCATCCGGCTGGAATAGCAGGACAGGTTGGGGTCAGAACATGTCGCCGCAAGATTGTTCGCCGGTATCTGGCTGATGCCAAGCACTTCCCCCTGGCCGTAGGCCGCCAGCGCCGCATCCGCACTCGGGTAATAACGGAAAACAATCTGGTCCACAAACGGGACCTGGCCATAGTAGTTCTCCGAGACAGTCAGCACCACGCCGATAATTTGTCCGCTTTCAACGGTAAGATGATCAAACTTATACGGTCCACTACCGACCGGTGCCAGGTTGAACTCAGTGCTGGATAGTTGATCCGCAGAAACAGTTTCGAGCAGGTGCTGGGGCAAAACACCAAAGGTAAGATAATCGAGAAATGGAACAAACGGTTCTTGTAGAGTGAATTTGATATTTTTGTCGTCGAGACGGGTGATCTCCACCTGGTCCCACAAGGAGCGCACATCCGCTGGATAAGCCGAAAATTCACTGCGCAGCAGGCTGATGGTAAACAGCACATCATCGCTGGTGATGGGCGTGCCGTCCTGCCAGACGGCGTTGGCGCGCAAAGTAACATTATAGATCGTCCCATCAGCAGAAACGCCCCACGACTCAGCCAAGTCCGGCTGCGGTACCCCGTTAGGCTACTGAAAAGGAGCCGATCCACATCACGGTCGGCAGGGTTGTTCAGGTCAAGCAGCGGGTTCAGTCGTCCAAATGAGCCGACCAGGGCTTCTGTGTAAATGCCCCCGCTGACTGGTTCAGGCAGGATCGGGTTCAGGGTTGGCTGTGGAGTTAATAAAAGAACTGCTACCACGATCAGGGTCAGCACAACCGCCAGAATTTGCCAGCGTAGTTTTTTCATATTTCGAAATAAAGAAAGGCCGCTCGCAGGCGCAAAATGCAATCCGGCGATGGCCTTTCTCCTCATCAGAGAAAATTAACGGGCAGAGAGAATCACAGAGGTGATAGCCAGGATGAAGAAAAGCGCACTGAAAATGATCGTAACCCAGAAGAGGGTCTTCTCGATACCACGCCGGGCAGTGAAGACGCCCCCGGCATCCGACCCGGTCAGACCGCCCAGGCCTGCGCCCTTGCTTTGCAGGACAATACTGATAACCAGGGCAATTGATGTTAAAATCAAAGAACCATCTAGAAAGTTTTGCATTTATAAGCCTCCAGAGTTTTTAGCCGTCAAATTATACCTGTTATTCAGGTAAACCGTCAAACAAGAATCCTGTCGACAAGATTCGCAGAAAGGGACTTTCATGCACGAACTGACCATCAACTTGCATATGCACACCACCTACTCCGATGGTTCCGGCACTTACGCAGACCTGGGGCGTGCCGCCCTTAAAACCGGCGTAGATGTACTCCTCGTCACCGACCACAACATCCTGGTACAGGGGGCGAACGAATACTATCGGGATGGCAAAAAACGAGTTCTCGTGCTGGCTTGCGAGGAGATCCATGACCAGGACCGCGACCCGCAGAAAAACCACCTGCTCGTCTTCGGTGCGGACCGGGAACTGGCCCCCCTGGCTGATAACCCCCAGTCCCTGATAGACGCGGTGCGCGCCGCTGGGGGTATCTGCTTCATCGCGCATCCAGTAGACCCTGCCATGCCGGCCTTCGGGGAGACGGATATTTCGTGGGTAGATTGGGACGTTACCGGCTTTACCGGGATCGAACTCTGGAACGGCTTCAGCGAACTCAAATCAGTCGCAAAAGGGAAATGGGACGCAGTTGCTTATGCTTACTTCCCTGAATTCATCCCCCATGGTCCGTTGCCAGAAACACTGCGCCGCTGGGACGAACTAACAGCCAAAGGCCAGCGCGTGGTGGCCGTCGGCGGCTCGGACGCCCATGCCCAGCATAAGTCCCTGGGGCCGCTGCATAAGATCATCTTCCCATACGAGTACCATTTCTCGACGATAAACACCCATACCCTGGCGCCCACACCGCTCACCGGCGATTTGATCCGAGACCGCAAAATGGTCTTTGATACCCTGGCCGCTGGTCACTGCTTCATTGGCTACGACCTGCCTGCCCCGACGCGTGGCTTCCACTTCTCTGCCCAGAGTAAAGACAGCACTGCCATTATGGGAGACGAAATCACCCCCGCTGGCGCAGTAACCTTGCAAGCCAAACTCCCGTCCGCCGCTGAAATCCGACTGGTCAAGAATGGCAAGGTAGTCAAGACCGCGCACGGCGAGGCGCTGGTGCATATCACCGACGTGCCGGGGGCTTACCGTATCGAAGCCTATAAGCGCTATCTTGGAAAGCTGCGCGGGTGGATATTCAGCAACCCGGTTTATATAAAATAAGGCCTCCCCAAAACCGCCCTTTTCGCTTACAATACAGCCCGTTCAAGCCGCCCCGCGGCTTGCCTTCCGCCCCCGGTTCACCCACGGTGAATGTCCGGGAGCATATCCCGAGGAAAGGAGGTTTTCCCTATGCGTCACTATGAGCTAGTCTGTATTGTCCATCCTGACCTGGATGAGGCCGCGTTTAACGGCGTCGTCGAAAAGGTCAAGGGTTGGGTCGTCGAGACCAGCGGCATCGTGGATAAGGTCGAGGTCTGGGGCCGCAAGCGCTTGGCTTACGCCATCAAGAAACATCGAGAAGGTCAGTACGTGTTTTTCAATCTCAGTCTCGAACCCACCGCCACCGCTACTATGGACCAGAATCTGCGCTTCTTGGAGCCGGTTATTCGTTATATGATCACTGCGGTTGAATAAGTAGTACCATCGTCGGTTTTTCGACTTTTGCCTTTCGAGTAAGGATGACGCGATGAGTCGTGGATTGAACAAGGTCATGGTGATCGGTAATTTGGGGCGCGACCCTGAAATGCGTTACACCCCTTCGGGACGTCCGGTAACGACCTTCACGGTCGCCACCAGTCGTTCCTGGAATACCGCCGACGGCGAACGCCATTCCGAAACAGAGTGGTTCAACGTCGTCACCTGGGGCAACCTGGCCGAAATCTGCAAACAATACCTGACCAAGGGTAAACAAGTCTACATCGAAGGCCGCCTGCAAACCCGACGCTGGGAAGATAAAGAAGGCGTCAAGCACTCCACCGTCGAGATCGTCGCCAATGAAATGATGATGCTCGGTGAGCGCCGCGAGGCAAATAACCATGCCCCGGCCGGTGAAGAGCCTGTCGCCTCGGAAGAATCCGAAGGCCATTCCGGGGAAGACGAATTCCCCTTCTAGCCTTTTTAGAAGTAGCGACGACTTTTGTAAAGCGATATTAATCGCCGCTACCCAGGACAAATTGGAGTTAAAGTCCTTATGGAACGTGAACCTCGCAACGAAAACGATAGTGATCAGGGCGGTGAACGCCGTTATTTCGCCCGCCCCAAATTCTGCCAGTTCTGTGCCGATAAGCACCTGACAATTGACTACAAACAGGCGGATGTACTGCGCCGCTTAGTCACCGAAGAGGGTAAAATCCGCCCGCGCCGCCAGACCGGTACTTGCGCAAAACACCAGCGCGTCCTGGCTGGTGCCATCAAACGCGCCCGTCACATCGGCCTGCTTCCCTTTTCTGGCAACGAACGCGACGACCGTTAATCTATTCAATCTTTGTGAAAGGGCATGGAATGGTTCCATGCTCTCCAACGACTATACGCGTGTCATTGTGACGGATATGCTGAATACAGCCAAACGTCCGCAATGGCATTATTACGTATGAGGCATTTATGGCAAAAGCTAAGCCCACCAAGATCGCATCCAAGAAACACCTGGCTCGCCTGGAACGCGAGCGCCGCCAGACACGACTCATCACCTCTATTGCTATTGGCATTGTAGTCGTCATCGTTGGACTCATTGGCTATGGGATTCTGAACGAAACTTTCCTCAAAGCCCGTCAACCGGTGGTCACAGTCAATGACGATTCAGTCACTATGCGCGAATTCCAGGTGCGAGTCCGGCTCGCTCGCCAACAATACGTTGACCAATACATGCAATACTACCAGTTCGCCCAGATGTTCGGGATTGACCCCTCGACGGACTCGAGTTTGTCCCAAACATTGAACCAGATTCAAACGCAGTTGGCTACCCCGTCTCTGATTGGTCAACAGGTGCTCGAAGACATTACCAACGACCTGCTCATCCGGCAATATGCCAAGGCCAATGGGATCGTCGTCACGGAGGCAGATGTGGAAAAAGCCATCCGCGACGCCTATGGTTATTTCCCGGATGGGACTCCTACTCCCACCCCTACCAGCACACCGCTCACTTATCCGACCTGGTCGGCAACACTGTACGCTCTAATGACACCGACCATTGCCGCGACTCTTGCTCCATCTGAGACTCCGGCACCGACTCAAACTCCCGACCTGACCGCTACGGCGACAACCATTCCAAGCCTGACGCCTACCGCCACACCATACACGCTGGATGGGTTCCAAAGCCGCTATAAAGAGGGACTGAGTTTTTATGCCAAATTGGGAATGACCGAGACCTATTTCCGAAAAATCTCCTTTGAAAGCCGCAGCTACCGGCAGCGCGTCTCTGATATTGTCACCGCTAATGTGACCCACGAGCAGGAGCAGGTCTGGGCACGCCACATCCTTGTTGCTGACGAAGCGACCGCTCAAGGCGTCCGCGAGCAACTGCTGGCCGGCGCAGATTTTGCCACACTGGCAGCCGCCAATTCACTCGATACCGGCAGCAAGGATAAAGGTGGTGACCTGGGATGGTTTGGGAAAGGCAAGATGCTTGCAGAGTTTGAGACTGCCGCCTTCGCCCTGCAGGTTGGTGAAATCAGCCAGCCGGTTCAGACCACCGCTGGTTGGCATATTATCCAGGTGCTCGGACACGAGATTCGTCCGCTTACAGATACCGAATACACAGACGCCGTCACCGCGGCATTCAATCAATGGCTCATGGATCAGCGTACTGGCGCCAACATTGTCATCTCCGGTACCTGGACAGCCAACATCCCCGACCAGCCCAGCCTGGAGAGTGCGTTCGCTGATTTGTATGCGACCGCTACGGCATACGCCAACCAGGCTCCACAACAGCCAACACCGACACCGTAATTCGCAGTTACCTTCTGGTTTTTGGCAGTAAACAGAAAGCGGTTAGCTTCGTCGCTAACCGCTTTTGATTCCTGATATAACCACAAAAAGGATATAACTACTTCAGATATTCTTCGGAAATTTGATCCAGTTTCAGGCTGATGATCTGACTGGCCGAATCACGCCCCATCGTCACCCCATAGATGACATCCGCCGCCTGAACCGTGTTGCGGTTGTGCGTGATGATGATGAACTGCGTTTCTTTGCTCAACTCCAGCAGCAAATCCCGGAAACGGCCCACGTTGGCCTCGTCGAGCATGGCATCCACCTCATCCATCACGCAGACGGGCGTCGGCGAAACCTTGAGCAAGGCAAAGACCAATGCAATGGCCGTCAGGCTGCGCTCACCGCCCGAGAGCAGAGAGAGACCTTGCTCGCGCCGTCCAGGCAGACGCGCTTCGATATCAATACCGGTCTCGGTCAGGTTTTCGGGATCGGTCAGAGTCAGCCGCGCCGACCCGCCACCGAATAACCGGTGAAAGATAACGTGGAACTCCTCTGCCACCGCGTCGAATGTTTTCAGGAATTCGCGGCGGGTCAGTTCGTCCAGTTCGGCAATCACCTTGCGCAGGTCGGCTTCAGCCTTGTGCAAATCCTCCACCTGGGTGGTCAGGAAGATGTGGCGCTCCTTGACCGACTTGAACTCCTGTTGCGCTTCCGGGTTGACCGCTCCCATGCGCCGCAGTTGCGCCCGCTGGCGGGTCATATTGTCTTCCAGGTCGGAAGCCAGTTCGGTCACCACCGGCAACTGGTCCACCATTCCATCGAACGGCAGCGGCACAGGGCCGGAAACATCTGTAGCGTACTCGAAGGCCACCAGACCAAAGTCGTCCTCGATCTTCTGGCGCAAGTTCTGCAGGGCTTCCTGCTTGCGGCCCAGGTCAAGCTGGATCTGGTTGAACGTTCGCTCGACGCGCGCCAGCGCCGCCTGTCCCTCGGTCTCTTTTTTCTGAAATTCCACTTCCTGCGCCTCGGCGGTTTCCAGTTCCTTCTCAGCCGGTCCGATCAGGCTGCGCAGGTCCTCCAGCTGGGCATTCATCCCTGCAGCCTGACCGCGCTGGTTTTCCCGTTCGGCTTCCAACCCTGCCAACGATGTTTCAATCTCCGTCAGGCGGCTTTCCAACCCGGCCTGTTGTTCTTGCAGACGAGCAGCAATTTGCTTACGCTCGCCATGCCTAGTCCGGGCATCGCTCAGGGCACGCTCGGCCACCGCCGAGCGCGTCCCCCAGAACGTAACCTGCTCCTGGAACTCGTCCAGGGTCAGGGCCGCCAGTGCTGCCGTCATCATCCGGAGAGCTTCCTGGGCCTGGAGCGCTTCCTTTTCATTCTGGGACAGCGTCAAGGCAGACTGCTGGCGCTCTTTTTCTGCCTGCAAAATTTCAGACGCGATGCTCTGTTTCTGGCTTACTTGCCAGTCCCGTTGCCGCTGCGCCGTTTCTTCCGAGACCTGGGCTTGGCGTTCGGTATCCCGAGCTGTTTCCAACCCGGCGCGCTTTTCTCCCCGGCCCTCTTTACAGTCTGCCTCGTGCTCGCGGGCCGTTTCCATCTGGCCAGATATTTTTTTCGTCTCGTTGTCCAGCGCAGCAATCTGACGTTCTGCCTCCGCCAGGGATTCCTGCAATTCGCGCCGCTGGCGCGGACGCCCCAACGCAGCAGCCTTGGCCGGTTTCCCGGCCAGCACCTGACCGGTGGCATGAAATACTTCGCCGCGCAGCGTCACCACGCGGACAGTCTTGGGCTGGCCGGCCAGCACACGGCGTGCCGCCTCCCGGTCCCGGACAACCAGCACCTGACCCAGCAGCAAATCCAGCGCCGGGCGCAGTTCCGCCGGAGCCTTAACCAAGTCCGATGCAACGCCCAGACAATTGACATCCGGTTTCGTTTTTAGCGGTTCAGTAGGAGAAAGCCAATCCAGCGGCAGGATTGAAGCCCGTCCGGACTGGTCTGAATCGAGCAAAGCCAGAGCCTGTTCGGCATCCCGCCCGGATGTCAACAGGACTGCATCAGTGTACTCGCCCAGAGCCGCAGAGATCGCCACTTCCAGTTCCGCCGGAACATCCAGCGCAGCAGAAAGTGCGCCGTGCGCTCCTCCCAGTTTGGACTGGCGGGCAGCATCCAGGAGCAGTTTCGCTCCGTCGGCATAACCGGCCAGGGATTGTTCGGCCTGCTCCAGCACATCCAGTTGCGCCTTGAGCCGAGCCTGTTCAGCCTGTTTGGCAGCTCGCTCGGCCTGTCTTTGCTTGACCTTTTCCTCCAGCTCCGCCAGCCGCTTTTGCGCAAACTGGAATTCTGCCTCGGCTTTTTGCATGGCAGTTTCTGCTTTTTGACGAGCGGAGGCAGCAGCTTTGAATTCCTGCGAGGCCTGCCAGGTTTCGGATTCGGCGAGGGCGATGGTATGAGTTGCAGCCTCCATTTTTTGTTTCTGGGTTTCAGAGCGCGCGGCCAGTTCGTCCATGTGCGCCTGCAAACCGGCGCGCCGGGCAGTGAGTTCATCCAATTTTTTGCGGGCAGACCCGAAGTCCGATTCGAGGAGGGATTTCTCGGCCTGGCGCTCGTTCAGGGCAGTCTGGGCTGCCCTGGCCTGAGTCTGCGCTTCGTCATATTCCGCCAGCAGGCGGGCAGCCTCAGTCTCGACCGCGGACAGGCGTTCCCAGGCAATTTTTAATTCATCGGCCTGACGGGATTGCTCGCTCAAACTCGCCTGGCGGTTGTCCAGCAGGGAGCGTTGACGCTCGTCGAGCATGGCCAGGTCTTTACTGACAGACTCGCGGTTCTCATGCAGTTGTGCCGACTGGCGATGCCAGGAGTTCAGCCGCGCCCGCAAGCCGTTCAACCGGTCACGGAAAGCAGAAAATTCCTGCCGCACGCTCTGGTAGGATTCGCGCACCTCGTTCAGTTTCGTTTCCTGATTACGCGCTAGGTCAATGGCCTCGGTCAGGTCACGCTGGGCACGGTGCCAGTGGAAACCATACCATTCGTGCAGCAGCACGCGCAGGTCGGCCTGTACCTGGGAGTAGTCCTGAGCGCGCGCCGCCTGGCGTTCGAGACTTTTCAAGCGCGGCTCCAATTCAGCCAGGATGTCGAGCACACGGTCGAGGTTGCGCTGGGAGGTCTCCAACCGGCGTAGGGACTCCTCACGACGGGCGCGATAGAGGCCGATCCCGGCCGCTTCCTCGAAGAGGCGGCGGCGCTCATCGGCTTTGAGGGCCAGGGAGGCATCCACCAGCCCCTGCCCAAGGATGGTATAAGTCCGCTCGGAAAGGCCGGACTTCGCCAGCAATTCATTGATATCTTTCAAACGGACGTGCTGGCTGTTGAGCAGGTACTCGTTGCGGCCATCCCGGTAAGCCCGCCGGGATAAGGCGACTTCGGAGAAATCCACCGGAAGCCAGCCATCGGTGTTATCGAACGTTATCCCTGCGGATGCCATGCCGGCGCGCGGCCGCTGTTCAGACCCGGCAAAAATCATATCTTCGGTCTTTTTAGCGCGCAACAGGCTGTAGGTCTGCTCCCCCAGTACCCAGCGCAGCGCGTCAGCAATGTTGGACTTGCCGGAGCCATTCGGCCCGACAATGGCAGTAATACCTTCGGCAAATTCAAAATTGGTTTTTGCGGCGAAGGTTTTATAACCATGTAGTTCGAGGGATTTAAGGCGTAAAGGCATAGGATTATTGGGGATAAAGTTTAGGATTTTTCGATGGCTTCCAGCGCAGCCTGGGCAGCCGCGCGCTCCGCGACCTGTTTATTGTGCCCGCTACCACGTCCGTAGGCTTTGCCGTTGATCTGCACTTCGATTTCAAACATCCGCTGGTGGTCGGGACCGCTGATGGTCACGGTAACATATTTTGGAATGCCCAGTCTCTTTCCCTGCGACCATTCTTGCAGGCGGCTTTTGGGATCACGGGAATCCGACGAGAGAATTATTTGTTCACTGACCTGTTCCAACATGGGGTGGACAAGACGCTGGATGGTGGCAATATCGCTTTGCAAATATAGCGCCCCGATCACAGCCTCAAACGTGGCGCACAAAAGCACATCTTTCTGGCGGCCACCTGCCTGGTCTTCCCCATGCCCCAGGCGCATGGCAGACCCCAGGTCGAAGGCGCGGGCGAACTCGGCCAATTGCTCGGTACAGACCAGCGCCGAGCGCATACGCGTCAGTTCGCCTTCTGCCATTTCGGGGAAATGATTGTACAGCCAGGCTCCGGCAACAAAATCCAGAATAGCATCACCCAGAAATTCCAAGCGTTCGTTATCTTCCAACGCCTCCTGGTGCTCATTGACGTAGGAGCGGTGCGTCAGGGCACGCCTCAGCAGGAGCAGGTTTTTGAAAGGAAGCACCAACCGCTGCACCAACGCGGCCGGAGACTCTTCGCGATTTCCTTCCGGGATGTGGTTCATATAGGCCTCCCGGAACTCAGGGAGCGCCAACCCTCCTATCTTCTGTCCCTCTCCCTTTGGGAGATGGGTCGGTGTGAGGGGAGTTCGCGGCCACTCAGTTCCTAAAATATTGTCGGGCCGATTGTAACCCGATTCAAGCATGCTGACCAGCGTCTGTGATACAATCGCGCTGCTTTAACCAAAAGAGCTGATCATGCCCACATCACTTGCCAAAGAAACGCTTTTCCTGCACAATGCTGAAATGGGATTGGGAGCCTGGGCTTGGGGCGACCGCATCTTCTGGAACTACGGACGCGGCTACACCGACGACGATATCGCCGCCGCCTTCCAGACCTCGCTGGCTGGCGGCGTGAACCTGGTGGACACCGCCGAAATCTACGGCTCGGGCCGCTCCGAGACTCTGATCGGCCAATTCCTGAAAACCACTGACCAACCCCTGCTGATTGCTACCAAGTTCATGCCTTTCCCCTGGCGCATGGGAAAACGCCCTTTTCAGAATGCCC
>JAPLGV010000429.1 GCA_026389975.1 Chloroflexota bacterium | reverse complement strand
TGGAGATGATTGCCCAAAATCATCATGTGGCTTGCTGGGTAGATACCAAAACTGGGAGTGCGCGCTAATGGCCGAAGATAATGTGATTTTACGTGTGGATAATCTGGTCAAACACTTTCCGATTACACGGGGGATCGTTATACAGAAGCAGGTCGGCGCGGTTCATGCCGTGGACGGTATTTCCTTTTCTGTGAAGCGGGGTGAAACACTCGGCTTGGTGGGTGAGTCCGGTTGCGGAAAGTCCACTACTGGCCGTACTGTTTTGCAACTTTATCGCCCAACCTCAGGATCAGTTGTCTTTGATGGGATTGACCTGGTCAAAATAAAGGGGGAAGAGTTGCGGCACATGCGTCGCAAAATGCAAATGATTTTCCAGGATCCGTATGCCAGCTTGAATCCGCGCATGACGGTAGGCGAAATCGTTGGCGAATCTCTGGTTGTTCACAAGATCGCCAAGAAGAATGAAATTGAAGAGCGCGTGGCTAATCTGTTGGAACTGGTGGGTTTAAACCCGGCCTTTTCCTCCCGTTACCCGCATGAGTTTTCAGGTGGACAGCGCCAGCGTATTGGTGTAGCGCGCGCCCTGGCTTTACAACCCGCATTGATCGTCTGTGACGAACCAATCTCGGCGCTGGATGTTTCGATCCAAGCCCAGGTAGTCAATCTTCTGGAGGATCTCCAGAAACAATTTAATCTGACTTACCTGTTCATTGCCCACGACCTCTCCATGGTGCGCCACATCAGCAAACATGTGGCAGTGATGTACCTGGGCGTACTCGTGGAAATGACCGACCGCGACGAACTGTACTCCCAGCCTCTGCATCCCTACACCCAGGCGCTGCTATCAGCCGTACCCATCCCGGACCCGGTGGCGGATTCCAAACGCCAGCGAACCATCCTTGAGGGAGACGTCCCCTCGCCGGTCAACCCGCCCTCGGGCTGCCGCTTCCGCACGCGCTGCCCGATTGCCGAGGCGCAGTGCGCCGAATCGCGGCCCGAATTCCGTGAGTTAAGACCAGGCCACTTTGTGGCCTGTCATCTAGCTAAATAACGCGCAAAAGGAGGTGATCGCCTTTTCATAAACCCCGAAACTTTTATCCCCAACTGTACGTGCAAGAAGAATTACCAAACCATATTCACAATACATGAGGAGAAGAAAAATGCGTAAAAACTTCGTTTTACTGAGCCTGCTTGTCATCCTCAGTATGATCTTTACGGCTTGCGGCGGCACACCCACGCAAGCCCCTATTGTCCCGGGCGTTACCCAAGCCCCTACTACCGTAGCCCCGACCGAAGTTCCTCCGGTTGTAGGCCCCAAAATTCTCCACCTGAACACTGGAGGAGTTGGCGATGTGCCCACTTTGGACCCCGCAATCGCGGAGGACACCACTTCGATTCAGGCCATTAACGAGGCCTTCGTCGGTGTGACCGTCATTAATGAGGTGACCAACCTGACTGAAAACGGCATGGCTACTTCATGGGACTCGGTCACCAACGCGGATGGCACTGAAACCATTACCTTCCACTTACGCACTGACTTTCCGTGTGTGCGCTATAATGGCACAGAGGTCGAAACCTTGAAAACCTGCGACGGCTCTGCTGACCGCATGGTGATCGCCAGCGATTTCGCCTACGGCATCTTCCGCAACCTGGATCCCGTCAATGCCTCCCCCTATGGCTACCTGCTGGGTATGGTGTAGTGGACCCATAAAACTGGACACGACCCTTAGGGGTAGAATCATGTTCAGGAATGAGGTTCACTATGACGACAAGACGGAGTTTCACCGCAGAATACAAAGCCAAGGTTGTGCTGGATCTGATCTCAGGCGCAAAGAG
>JAPLGV010000413.1 GCA_026389975.1 Chloroflexota bacterium | reverse complement strand
ACCCGACCAGCGTAAACGGACCGACTTCCTGCACGGCAATCTTGATCCACAGGAAGGAGGCGCTCCAAACCACGCCGAGCAAAATAAAGACGAACCAGTGTTTTGGCTTCATAAGTTTGTGAGAGTCTATCACGAATCACAGCACATCACTTTACGATTTCTTGCGGGGAGTGGCTAAAGAGTTGGGTTAAAAATCATCACCACAGCCCCCAGCTGGGATGACAAAAGCACACACCGTCCCGGTGTTCTTCCGGGAGAGTTCACAGAGAAAAAACCAAGAATAAATCTCGGCGCCGTCAAACATCAGGCCTCCGAGTTACGCCTCGAAGGCCTGAAACTTACTATTTTGATTGAATGGCCGCGTGGTAGTCCCGGTTCCAGCACGGGACACTGGCTGGTTACATTTTTTTGCCGCAATACGGGCAAATCTTCCAGTCATCCTGAATGGGCCTGCCGCACTTCTTGTCTTCCAGTCATCCTGAATGGGCCTGCCGCACTTATTGCAAGGATTGACTACTGCGGCAGCCATTGCAGCAGAACCCTCAACAGGATTCGGCGTGCGCAAGCTTCTCACCAGCCAGATGATTCCCAGCACCACAAGGGCCAGGAATCCGAGTGAGAACAGCCCTCCGAAGAATCCGCCGAAAGGCATCAAACCATAGCCCATCATGCCAGGACCGCGCATATGCGAGCCAAATCCGCCGTAAGGCATCATCCCAGGGCCGCGCTCAGAAAAACCGCGTGAATCCAGGGCCTCGGCGCGATAGACATGGAAATTTCTGCGGACCATGAATCCCACGCTCATCAGGACTGCAAGAATGACCAGTCCCAGCACGATACCGATAATCCATTTCCAACCTTTTTTCATTTTTTGTTTCTCCTTTTTTATGGTTCTCCGGGAATCGCCATGGCGGCGGGGTAGTCAGGGGATGTTGGGCGGGCGTAACCCGCCCAACATCCCCATATCTATTCCTCTATCCATGGAATTCTCATAAACGTTTTATATGCTCTTACAGTATAACCAACGATTATGAAGATACGATGAAGATTTGCTAAATACCGATTAAGATTTCCCCGGAGAATCCGGTGACAACCATCCAACCTCAAACATTTGTAATGATATACTACGCTCATGCCACGACTTATCGGGCTCTTCGGCGGTACCTTTGACCCGCCCCATATCGGTCATCTTATCCTGTCCGCCGAGACTAGCGCCCAACTTGGCCTCGACCGTTTGCTTTGGATATTGACTCCCAACCCGCCTCATAAGCAGGGCCAGCCGATCACCCCGCTCGAACACCGCCTGGAAATGGTTGAATTAGCCATTTCGGACAATCGCCGGTTCGAGCTGTCCACCGTCGAAATAGACCGTCCCGGTCCGCACTATGCGCTGGATACGGTGAAAATCATATCGGAACAAAACCC
Source organism: Chloroflexota bacterium (assembly GCA_026389975.1). Taxonomy (GTDB): domain Bacteria; phylum Chloroflexota; class Anaerolineae; order Anaerolineales; family Villigracilaceae; genus UBA877. The sequence goes on along the minus strand of JAPLGV010000413.1, from coordinate 19,885 downwards.
CGCCGCGGACCTGGTCTACTTAATGGGCGGCGACTCTCTACGCGACCTCCCTGCCTGGCACCGCCCCATAGACCTGGTGGCTGCGCTCTGTTTTATCGGCGTGATGCGCCGTCCGGGCGATTCCATTGACCTGCCTGCGCTCGAAAAAATCATCCCCGGCCTGGCAGCCAAAGTCCGGTATGTGGATGCTCCGTTACTTGATATCGCCGCCCATGAAATCCGCCAGCGCGTTGCCGATGGCCGCCCCTTCCGCTATTTTCTTCCGCAAGCGGTTTACGATTACATTGTGGAACACAACCTGTACCGCTAATCTAAACAGAAAATCCGCTATTCACACAATGCCGAGCTTGCCTCTCCAGCCGCTTTATGCTAGACTTTATTCAAGTTTGTGGAGGATGTTCTATGGCTGAAAAAATTCTGATCATTGACGACGATGTTGATACCCTGAAACTGGTGGGCCTGATGCTTCAGAAACAGGGTTACCAGATCATTGCATCTGCCAACGGCGAGCAGGGACTTACGCAGGCTGAAGCAGAGAATCCTGACTTAATTCTGCTGGACGTGATGATGCCAGAAATGGACGGCTACGAAGTAGCCAAACATCTGCGTGCCAACTCGCTGACGGCCAACACTCCCATCCTGATGTTCACCGCCAAGACACAGTTGGACGACAAAATAACCGGCTTCGAAGCCGGCGCAGACGATTACCTGACCAAACCAACCCACCCTACCGAACTAATCGCACACGTCAAAGCCCTGCTGGCACGTTCCAGTAAAGGCAAAGTCTCCATCTCACCGCTGGCAGAGGAGAAACGTTCTATGACGATCGGCGTACTGGCACCGCGCGGTGGGCAAGGGGTCACGACAGTGGCTGTCAATTTGGGGGATGCCCTCCGTATAGCGACCAAGAGCGATGTCATTGTGGCGGAACTGCGCCCGGGAATGGGCACCCTCGGCCCCGATATGGGCGAAGCCAATCCCAGTGTCCTGACCGAACTCCTGTCCGCCAACCTGTCAGACATGACCCGCCAGAAAATCCAGGAAAAACTCTATACCCACAAAACCGGACTCCGCCTGCTGTTTGGCTCGGTCCAGGCGAAAGACGGACTTTTGATGAACGCCCCGGTAATGATGGAGGCGCTGGTCAACAGGATGAGTTACCTGACCCCCTATCTGGTCCTCGACCTGGGGGCTGGCCTGACACCCCTGACCCAGAAACTATTACCTGCCTGCAATATTCTTCTGGTGCTGGTGGAACCGGTGACGAATTCGGTCGTTCACTCCAGGGCACTCATCACCGATCTTGCTGACCTGACAGGCAGCAAGCAGAATATCCACGCCATCGTGGTCAACCGCATTCGCTCGGATACCCAGCTCAACATGACGCAGATGGAAGAACTCCTCGGCCAGGCCCCGCTGATCGCCATCACCCCCGCACCCGAACTGCTTTATTCAGCCACCCGCATGAAAACCACAGCAATTACCACCCGTCCCGACAGCCTGACGGCCCAGCAATTCACCAAACTGGCTACGGCAATGCTGGACTTTGAAAAGCAAAAGAAGAAATGAATGATCTCGAGAAATGACTCGAGGGTTACCGGTGCCTGATCGCCATTGCCCGCGACCTGGCTTCGACCCTCGATTGCAAGGGCTTCGTTGTCACTTGCCAACTCGCCCAGCCTCACGGCCTATTATTGGGTTCGTGTTCCTCAAGCCACAGTTTTGCTTCCGGCTTCCTCCAGACCCCACCTCCGTTAGACGCCCTTGCCTTCCGCTATCAGTTGGTGCAATCTCCACGCCAAGAGACTTTCACTCTCAAGTCAACGCCGATGCTGGGCGCACAACCATCCAGGGTGCAGTCACCTGCATCCCGGATTTTTATCCCAACAACACCTTCAACATCCCCGGTTTTTTGGCGTCTTCGTATGCCTCCAACGCCCGCGCCAGTGGATAGCGCTCCGCAATGAGCACGGTTGGGTCCACTTCACCGCGCTCCAGCAACCGCAGCGCTGGCTCAAACGGACCGCAGCGCGAGCCGACAATGGTGATCTCGTCCACCACGAACGGCGACCAGTTGATGGTCATCTCGCCCTGATAAGTGGACTTCAGCACCAGCGTCCCGCGCGGACAGATTGCCTGCCGCGCCAAGTCGAAGCCGGAAGGCGACCCGGTGGCTTCCACCACCACGTCCCAGCGCCGCGGCTGTATCTCATCCTCGGAGATCAACCGGATCTGACGCGCTTCCAGAAGCGCCTTTTGGTGCGGGTGGCGCGCCACCACACACAGGTCATAGCCGGTCAGCACCAGCATCTGGGCGACCAGTTGCCCCAGCCGCCCCGCGCCGATCAGCAGAACCCGGTCGGTGGGCCGGATTTGCACCTGCTCCTGGATTTCCAGCGCGGCCGCCAGCGGCTCGGTGAAGACCGCGGCTTCGTCCGGGACTGAATCGGGGACAAGGTGCAGGTTCGCCAGCGGCAGGGATGTGTATTCCGCATGGACGCCGTCCCGGTTGGCAATGCCGAGTACCGTCCGCTTCTCGCAATGGGTGGGGCGGCCATTCTTGCACTGCTCGCACCCCCCGCAAACTACGTTGATCTCACCGACGACGCGTTTGCCAATCCATGATTTATCGGGTGAGTCGATCACCTCGCCGACGAACTCGTGCCCCGGGATGCCGGTAAACGGGTAATAGCCACGCACCAGTTCCAGGTCCGTGCCGCAAATGCCCGAGAGCTGGACGCGAATCAGCGCCTCGGTAGGTTTAATTGGGTGGGGGATGTCGCGCAGGGAAAGGGCCTGATTTTCGAGCCATAGGGATTGCATAATTCCTTCGCCGCAGATCTCATCACTCCAAGTTCTGCAGGTTTCTTACTGTTTGGAAAATCTTACGTTTCTCTCGGCAACTACAATAAACTGGTTTGGAAGCCGGTCAGCATAAGAATGGAGTAATTGTTTCAGCACATCAACTTTAACTTTGGCGCGTTCATCATCCAAGCGCAATAGAATCACACCATGATGTGGTTTTCGTTCGCGATACACCTGTTCGCCGAAATCTTTGTCGGTCGTAAGGAGGATCCAATTTTCCTCAAAGGCTTTTTTGATGATGGCATCGTCTTCCATCCCCCGCGCCAAGTGGTACACAGAGAATATTTCGTACCCCTGTTTGCGCAGTCAGTCCGCAACCGCCGGGCCAGCATATTCGTCCACGAGAAAGCGCATTAAGCCGTCTCCGCTTTCAGCGGCATGAAAACCGTATCTTCCAGCGTTTTGCTGGCAAACAAAATGCAGGCTCGAATATCATTTTTGGTCAAACCCTTATATTCGGCAATGATATCCTGAGCGGTTGTGCCATGCGCCAGTAAATTGAGAATGAACTCGACTGTCAGGCGCGTCCCTTTGATAACCGGTTTCCCGGTCATCACGTTCGGGTTCATACTAATCCGTTCCAGCATTTTTTCGTCTGTCATGGCCGTCACCTCCTACGGGTATTATACAACACTTCCAATTGCTATTCCCCAACGCCTCGCTGGGTTTGGCCGGGCGGGGGATGTCGCGTAGGGAAAGGGCCTGATTTTCGAGCCAGAGGGATTGCATGGAAAAAACCTTTTTACACAACGGACACAAAGGAGCATAAGGAATTAAATTACAGGGTACTGCGTAAATAGCTAAACCAAAATCTCATGAAACGCGAGCAATTTGATGATAGCAAGTTCGGTGATTTATGCAAGAAGCAGTAAGAGCGGTAAACCATGGTGTACCTTCGTGTCCTTTGTGTTTTAAAAAATCAACGCGCCCCCTTCCGCCCAAACTGACGCTCCAGCGTATCCACTGACAAATGAATCATCGTCGGCCTGCCATGCGGACAGGTGCGCGGCGATGCGCAGGTTTCCAGGTCGTTCAGCAGTGCGCGCTGTTCGTCGGGGCTGAGCACCTGTCCAGCCTTGACTGCCAGCCGCTTGCAGACGCGCCCGGCAATTTTGGCTTCGAGTTCGTTTTGCAGCGGGGTTTCATCTTCCTCGAAATCTTCCACCAGGGCGCGCAGGGCCGCCGCCGGGTCGGAGTTTGCAAACAGGGTCGGCATGGCGCGCACCTGATAGCTGTTCTGGCCAAATGGTTCAACATGGAAACCAAAGTGCTGTAACACCGGCAACTGGTCTTCAAGCAATTTGGCGCTGGCGGGCGGCAGATGCACCACCGCCGGCGTCAGCAGCGCCTGCGAGGGGATGGCCTTCTGTTCGTGCTGGGCCATTAACTGCTCAAACAAAATCCGTTCGTGGGCAGCGTGCTGGTCAATCAGATACAGCCCATCCGGGCCTTCGGCGACGAGATAAGTTGCGCCAATCTGGCCGATGAGACGCAGGAGCGGCACTTTTTCAAACGCGGATGGTTGCGTGATGATTGTGGACGGTTGACCATTGACCATGGAAGATTGGTCATCTGCCGGCAATCTCTCACGGTCTGCATCGTGCCCGAGTACCCAGGTGGCATCAATCTGTGGCTTACCGTCCAGCGTCTGTGGTCTATCGTCCGACCGTCCCCACAAATTCTGCGGCGCCACTTGCGGGACCGGAGCATAAGCCAGCAGCGCCCGCCGTGCTGAACGTTGAACGAAACTGAAAGCCTTGTCGGGGTTGCGGAAACGCACCTCGGCCTTGGCCGGATGAACATTCACATCCACTTCCTCCGGGGGCACTTCGAGGAACAGCGCCGCCAGCGGATAACGTCCCACCATCAGCAGCGTGTGATAAGCCTGGAGCAAAGCAGCATTCAGGGGCGTATCCTGCACCCAGCGTCCATTGACGAAGAACGTGATATCCTTGCGGTTGGAGCGCGTCAGCGCGGTGGGGCTGATAAAGCCGGATAATTTGAAACCGTCTTCTTCCGCCACGACGTCCAGCATCTGACGAGCCGTGTCTACGCCGTAGAGGGCGGCCAGGATCGCCCGCCGGTCGCCATCCCCGCTGGTTTGCAAGGAGGGGGTATTCCCCTCCGATACCTTGAAGCGCACCTGCGGGTAAGCCAGGGCGTAACGCGTCAGCAGGGCGTCAATCGCCCGCCGTTCGGTCATATCCTGTTTCAGGAACTTGAGCCGCGCCGGGACGTTGTACAACAGTTCTTCCACGCTGACCACCGTCCCCACCGGCGCGCCGATTTTTTCCAGCCTTCCGATGATCCCGCCTTCCACGCGCAGGCGCGCCCCGGCAGGTGAATCCGTCGTCCGCGAGGTGATGGTCAGACGTGAAACCGAGCCAATCGCAGCCAGCGCCTCGCCGCGGAAACCCAGCGTGGCAATCCGGAATAGGTCGGCGGCGGATACCAGTTTGGAAGTCGCATGCCGCTCGACGGCCAGCGTCAATTCGTCAGCCGGGATACCGGCCCCGTCATCGGCCACCTGGATAAGGGTCCGGCCCGCCGCGGCGATATTCACAGTCACAGATTTCGCCCCGGCATCCAGGGCATTTTCCAACAGTTCCTTCACCACCGAGGCGGGGCGTTCCACCACCTCCCCGGCGGCGATCTGCGAGGAAACTTCAGGAGGCAAAACGCGGATGGTCATGCCTTTATTCTACCGTATAATAGCGCCATGCGTTTTAACACCTTTTTCTTCGACCTCGACGAGACGCTTTACCCAACCTCCAGCGGGTTATGGAGTGCCATCCGTGAGCGCATCAACGCCTACATGTACGAGCGGATGGGGTTTCCGCCAGAGCAAATCGAGGTGCTGCGCGAACAGTTTTTCCGCGAATACGGGACCACTCTGCGCGGCCTGCAAGCCAACTACACAGTGGATATGGACGAGTACCTGGCATTCGTCCACAACGTGCCGCTGGAAGCGCATCTCCACCCAGACCCGGAACTGCACGGCGTTATCGAGGCCCTCCAGGCCCGCAAATTTATCTTCACCAACGCCGACAGCCTCCATGCAAACCGGGTGCTGGATGTACTGGGCCTGCAGGGATTATTCGACGGCATCCTGGATGTGCATACTTTAGCCCCGTACTGCAAGCCGATGCCGGAATCCTTTGAAATGGCCCTGCAAGCCGCCGGCTCCCCGGACCCGCGCACCTGCGCCCTGCTCGACGACCAGGCCCGCATCACACGCGCCGCCCGTAGCCTGGGCTTTTATTCGATCCTGGTAGGAAAGGATTCCGCAGGCGAGGATGCCGACGCGGCCCTGGTAAAATGGACCGATTTACCCGGTTTACTTGACGGGCGAAACTAACGCTGCTCTTAAACCAGGCTGTTACAGCGTACTGCGCAAATGTATGAATCCAAATTACTGTAATTACCTGTATTTTGATCGTTCAAAGTTCGCGTATTTATGCAAGAAGCAGTAAAATTTCAGGGTCTTTAGGAATTTCCGTGACAGAGAGATAGCTATGTATTGAACGTTAAATTATGGATAAGGCTTGTAGTATTGACTTCCCTGGCACCGCCCACCATATCATCCCCGAAGGGGACACAGTCCCGGTGTCCTCCCGGGAGAGCAGGTGTAGTCGCTTTTTCCCGGGAGATGGGCGGCTGAAGCCGTCACTACGGTGCTTTTTGAATGGAAATTTGTCTATCCATAACTGACGTTATTTACCCCATCACCACGGTGATTCCCGGAGAACCAAATTTCATTTTGCTTTAATCCAGTCATGTTATAGTAACGTACTATTCAATGGGAGATTTCTATGCAAAATAAAACCTTGCGCTCAGTTTTGATCGTTTTTGTGGCGATTGTCCTGGTCGTGTGCGCCTTTGGCAGCGGCTTCGTCGTAGGGAATTTCTTCCCGGCTCTGAAGCCTGTATTTGTACCAACACTCCCGGCAACCCCCGGCGATAACCAGGGTGGCACACCAACCGATTTGCAGTCGCAGTTCGCGCCCTTCTGGCAGGCCTGGGACCTCGTCCACCAGAACTACGTGGACCAGCCGGTGGACGACACCAAACTCGTCCAGGGCGCGATCCGCGGCATGATGGACGCCCTGGGCGACCCGCATAGCGGGTACTGGACTCCGCAAGAAACGACCGATGCTAACATGTCCATGCAGGGCGAATATGATGGGATCGGCGCTTACGTGGATACCAGAGGAGATTATTTAACCATTACCAAGCCAATCTCCGGTTATCCTGCCGAACAAGCCGGTTTGCAGATGGGCGATCAGATCATCGCCGTGGATGGCACGGATGTGACCGGTATGGACCCCGACCTGGTCCGGATGACAAAGGTGATGGGCCCTGCAGGAACCGACGTTCACCTGACGATACATCGCGAAGGTGTCGACCAGCCGCTTGAATTTACCATCACACGGGCCCACATCGTCATCCCCAGCGTTACAAGCAAAATGCTGGACAACAACATCGCTTATATCCAGATCACTGTGTTTGGCGATAACACAGCGAGCAACTTCCACGACCAGTTGAGCCAGTTAATGGCCCAGAACCCGTCTGGCATGATCCTGGACCTGCGCGATAATGGCGGCGGCTACCTCGACGCTGGTATTGCGATCGCTTCAGAATTCATTGACCATGGCGTTATCGTTACCGAACAGTACGGTGACGGTACGAAGGACCCGCATAACGCCACCCCCGGCGGCCTGGCGACCACCATTCCACTGGTGGTGCTGGTGAACGGCAATACGGCATCGGCTTCCGAGATCGTCTCAGGCGCGATCCAGGACGATGGGCGCGGCAAACTGGTCGGTGTGCTTACTTATGGCAAAGGCTCAGTTCAGAACTGGATCCCGCTTTCCGATGGCGGGACGGCACGCATTACCATCGCCAAATGGCTGACCCCCAATGGTCGCACCATTGACAAGATTGGCCTGACACCGGAGGTGGTCGTCACGATGACTCAGGATGATTACACAGCCGGGCGCGACCCGCAGTTGGACGCGGCCGTGCAGTTGCTGCTGCATCCGCAACCGTAAGGTTTTACTAAGTTTACAAGTCCAACCGGTCTAACCTCAAACCAGTTGGATTTGTTGGACAAAAGGAGACAGAGAATGTTTTTAAACTCTCAATACCTGCTCTACATGGCTCCGGCTTTCCTGCTGATGCTGCTAACCTCCTGGTACGTCAAGTCTGCTTACCAGAAATGGGGCCGGGTCCCGGCACGCAGCCGGTTGACCGGCTCCGAAGCCGCCCAGCGCCTGATCGCCCGCAGCGGGCTGTACGGGATACAGGTCCAGAACGTGTCTGGGAACCTGACCGACAACTACGACCCGCGCACCAAAATCCTGCACCTGTCACAGGGCGTCGCGCAAAATACATCCGTCGCCTCGCTGGCCGTTGCCGCCCACGAACTCGGTCATGCCCAGCAGGATGCCGAAGGCTATTTTCCGCTGCGCTTTCGCGCCGCTCTGGTGCCGATGGTCAACATCGGCTCATACCTGGGTTGGATCCTGGTCATGCTTGGCCTGTTTTTGAGCTATGCCGGCATGGCACTGGGAACAAATATTGCCTGGCTGGGTGTCGTGATCTTCGCCGGCGGCGCGGTCTTTGCCCTGGCAACTCTGCCGGTGGAACTGAACGCATCTGCCCGCGCCCGCCGCCTGTTGAGTGAGACCGGCATCATCTCCGGTCCCGAGGAGCAGCGCGGCGTCAATACGGTGCTCACCGCTGCCGCGCTGACTTACGTGGCTGCGCTGGTCACGGCGATGCTGCAACTGCTCTATTACGTTTCTCTGGTCGGGGGCCTGGGGCGCCGGCGTAAATAATCCAACGGCGAAGGTAACGTCTAACCACCTACCGCAGACCTGTGGTCTGCGGGAGGTTTTATTAAGGAAAAAATCCAGTATAATTCCTGACATGCGCAAAATTGTCATCGTAATCGTCCTGTTACTTGGCATTGCACTCGTTTTTTTTAGTTTTGCTGAACTCAAAAATATCAGTGAAACCCTTAAGCATAGCAACTGGCGCTTTTTAGCGGTCGCTCTTTTCTTTGAATGTCTCTGGCTTTATAACGTCGCCATTACTTACGGCGTCTTATACCGGCTGGTAGGCTTGCACGAGGATAAGAAACGGCTGCTTTTGGTCTCTACAGCAGCAACTTTCGTGAACGTGATCGCACCCACAGCAGGAATCGGGGGAATGGCAGTTTTTCTGAACGATGCCAAATGGCGCAACCATTCTTCGGGACGCGTGACGGTGGTCGGCGCATTGTTTGTACTGTTCGATTATGTCGCTTTCCTGTGCGTCCTGGCGCTGGGATGGGTGGTTCTCATCCGGCGCAACAATCTGAACGCCGGGGAAATTACCGCTTCTCTCATCCTGCTGGGACTGGCAATTGCTTTTGCTGTTCTCATTTATCTGGGCTACCGGTCGGCAACGGCTCTGGGGAATGCCCTGGCCTGGATGACACGCTTGGTCAACCGTGTTTTGCGCCCCTTTATCCACCGTGAGTATTTGAACGAGGGGCGCGCTCATGAATTCGCCGCAGAAATGGCAGAAGGGCTTTCTACCATCCGAGGCAGAAAGAGAAACTTGATCTGGCCTTTCCTGTTTGCGCTGAACAGCAAGGCTTTGCTCATCTGTGTGCTGGCATTCACGTTTCTGGCATTTGGTACACCATTTACAGTCGGGACGCTGGTGGGCGGGTTCAGCATCGGTTATTTGTTCCTCATCGTTTCCCCGACACCTTCTGGCCTCGGAATAGTGGAGGGCATGCTGACAGTGGCGCTGAACACGCTGCGGGTCAAGCTGGATGCGGCCGTACTCATCACCCTGACCTACCGCGCCTTGACATTCTGGTTTCCGCTGGCAGTGGGAGGCATGGCATTCCGGTTGTTGCAGGGAAAACCAAAAGAGAAACCGTCCGTCGTCAATCGTTAGTTGCCAGACGGAACGAAACCGACCGAGGTCCTGTGCCCTCGGTCGGTTTCTTAGTACCCAATTACCTATTCCCTATTTACTCATATCTCAACGCTTCCACCACTTGCAAGCGCGCCGCCTGCCGGGCCGGGATGACGGCAGCCAAGGCCCCAAAAATCAGGCCGATGGCGATGCCAGCCAGGATGCCAGAGAGCGGGAACGAGTACGTCATCGGGAAGAGCGCACCCAGGGCCTTGACGATCACATAGCCGAGGTACATGCCCGAGAGGATACCGAAGGCTGTCCCGACGGAGGCCAGCAACAGCGCCTCGGCCACCACCATGCGGCGGACCTGCTTGCGGGTCCCGCCCACGGCGCGGATCATGCCGATCTCGCGCGTCCGTTCGAGCACGCTGATGGTCAGGGTGTTTACCATGGCAATCAAGGAAGGAAATGCCAGGAAAGCCAGCATGAAGTACATCCCGGCGAAAACGGCCTTCAACAGTTGCAGCATCTGGTCAATGTAACCCTTCCCGGCAATGACCGTAAACTGTGGGTAATCGACGGCCACTGCCTTGATCTGCGCGTCGACGTCTGCCAGTTGCACGCCGGGTTTCAAGTTCAACTGGATGAACACGTCATCGGTGCGGCCAAAATCGGCGGCAAGATTTGCTTGCGAGATGAAGCCCGTGACGACTTTGGCATTCAGCAGATCGGAGGCAATGGCAACGATCGTGTATGTTTGCGGGCCGTTGGGAGTAGCCAGTTCGACGGTATCCCCAACCTTGACGGGGATCGTCATCAGAAACGCGCCGTTGACAATCATGGCACGCCCGTTTGCCAGGGCGGTATAGGCCGATTCATCGCCTTGCTTGAAATCCAGTCCGCTGACTTTGGGATAGGTTTCGGGATTGATGCCCAGCAATGAAACGGCCTGGCCGTTGACCATGCTGCCAGAGAAGCGCAGGCTGCTGATATCGCCGACACCTTTGATAGCCTGCAACCGGTTGGTAAAGTCCGAGCCGGAACCCATATCGCTGTTCCAGACCGAAACGGATGGGGGTATGAACAGGTAGTCGCTGCCCAAACTTTTATGCAGCAGGCTGCCCATCATCCCACTCAGGCTGGTGCTCATGCCACCCAGGGCCACGACGATGGCCAACCCGATCATGGTCGCGCTGGCAGTGATGGTGACGCGCGATGGCTGGCGGGTCAGGTTGCCCTGAGCCAGATCGCCGGTGCCCTGACGGGCATACAGCCACGCCGTCAGCCGCCCAAACACGAAGGCAATCGGGCGTAACAAAGCGGGGGCAACCAGGATCAGGCCAAGCAGGAACAGGAGTCCACCCAAGGAAATGAAGCCCATATTCCCGGTTGCAAGCGCCAGGATGGCGATCCCGATCATGACCAGGCCGGCAATGAACCCGGCGCCGGCGCGGCGCTTGTATTCCACTTCGGCTACCGAGGGGCGCAGGGCATCCATCGGGGTAATTCTGCTGGCATTGCGGGCTGGGATCAGCCCGGATAGGACGGTGATACCCACACCAAGCAGGACTGAGGCGACCACCAGCGTGGGGGAGACAACCGGCTTACCCATCGTCAAACGGATGAATTGGTTGATGGGTTGTTGGATGAGAACGACGATGCCTGCCCCGAAAAGGTAGCCCAGCAGCAGGCCAACGCCGGAGCCGATCAGTCCTTGCAGCAAGCCTTCCATCAGGATCATACCGGTAATGGTGCTGCCTTTGGCACCCAGGGCGCGCAGCATGCCAATGTCGCGCCGGCGTTCGGCTACCACGGTGCGAAACGTGTTGAAGATGATAAACCCGCCCATGAACAGGGCCAGTACGCCGAACATATTGAAGGCCGCCTGGGCCAGCTTGAGGCTGGCGAACATTTCCGATCCAGATTGAACGGCGCCAATCTGGTAGTCGCTCCCCAGTGCGGACTCAATGGCGGTGATGGTTTCGCCCCGCAGGGTTTCGTCCAAGCTGGTCAGGGCGACCTCGATGGTGTTGATCTGACCCGCCTGGCCGGTCATGGTCTGGGCCTGGGCGAGGGTCACGAGCACTTCCTCGTTGCCGGGGACGGTGCGCGGCGGCAGGATGCCGACCACGGTCAGCGTTTCGATTCCGTTCACCGATGGGACTTTGAGCGTGTCGCCCAGTTTGACGCCATAGGCGTCGGCCAGGGTTTGTGAAATAACCGTTGCGTTCGTGTCATCCGTTTGCAGGAAGCGACCCGGCTCCTGGATAAGGTAGGCTTGCAATGACTGGGCCGCTTCGGGCTCCACGCCGATCAGGCTGAGGGCGGTGATGCGATCCTGCCGGGCAGGATCAGCGTCCACGAAATCAGCGGGCAGTCACGTCTGTCGGGAATCCGCTACCCGACTTGTGGGTGACGGTCACGTCCACAATTCCGCCGGCGGCCATTATGTTGGCCTGGAAGGCTTCCAGTATGGTCGGCAGAATGATGTTCATCCCGAAGATGACCATCACGCCGAAAACGACGGCCAGGGTGGTCAGGAAGGTACGCAGTTTGCGCCCGCTCAAATAACGCCAGGCAAGAGTGAGTTGGAGGTTCATAATTGGCTCCTTTAGAGAAAGAGAGTAGAGAGGAGATAATCAGAGAGCAGTACAAGTCATTGATGACGCGACTGTTCTCTATTCTCCGTTCTCTGCTCTCTAATCCCCAATCTCCTTCATTTTGTTCGCAATTTTTTCCGCCGCACCCATGCGTTCCAGTTGGGTCTCATCTACGACTTTACCGTCCTTGAGGAAGATGATGCGGTCGGCATAGGCGGCGATGCGCGGGTCGTGCGTCACCATAACGACGGTCCGGCCGTATTCTTTGGTGACCTGGCGCAGCAGACTGGCAATCTCGTCTCCGGAGCGCGTGTCCAGGTTGCCAGTGGGTTCGTCAGCCAGGATCAGAGCCGGTTCGGCTACCAGGGCTCGGGCGACGGCCACGCGCTGCTGCTGCCCACCGGAGAGCTGGTCGGGGCGGCTGTTGAGCCGGTCGCCCAAGCCGAAGCGCTCAAGCCATTCGGCGGCGCGCTTCCTGGCTTCGGCGGGTTTGACCCCATCCAGAGTCACGGGCAGGGCGGCATTTTCAACTGCGGTCAACACCGGGATAAGATTATAGAACTGGAAGACAAAGCCAATGCGTTTGCGGCGCAGTTTGGTCAGATCGTCGTCCTTCATATCGGCAATGGCAGTGCCATCAATGCTGACGCCACCCTCGCTGGGACGGTCCAGGCCGCCAAGCAGGTGCAAGAGTGTGGACTTGCCGCAGCCGCTGGGGCCCATCACGGCAACGAATTCGCCTTCCTTGACCTGGATACCGACATGGTCGAGGGCGGTGACAGCGGTCTCGCCGGAGCCGTAGATTTTGGTCAGATTTTCAGTTTGGATGAGAGACATCGGGGACTCCTTCTTGGATTACTGCTGCAGATTATGATTTGCGATAGAAAAAGTAGCGACTGATTACTGCTTCCTGCTTACTGCTGTCTGTCTCGGCGGGTCACCAGAATCTGTTATAACTTTGCGCGGCCGGCCTCGGCGGCGGATTTCCGGTTCCGGCAGCGGCTGGCCCTTCACTTCCTCCAGCCGCATCTCGGCGATATCCAGCCAGCGCAGATCGGCTTCCAAGTGCATGATGGACTTGTCGAGCAGAAGGATTTGGGCCATCTCGGAAAACGGGTCATAACTATCCCGCATGGTAGTAGCAGCGTGCAGTTCCTGGAACAGGTGCGCCCGCTGGGTCTGGATGATCCGGTCTAGTTTGCCTTCGCCGGAGACCAGGGCCGTCATCAGTTTGACAAAGAACTCATCCCGCTGGTGGTCCGGGGTGACACCCTGAGCGAACCACTCTTTCAGCGCCGCGTGCCCGGACCCGGTGACTGCGTACACGCGCCGGGAGGGTTCGTCGCCCTCACCCAGGTCCGAGGTCCGCTCGACGAGATCGGCTTCTTCCAGTCGTTCCAGTGTGGTGTAAATCTGGGCGGGCTTCACTTCCCAGTTGGCATCCCCGCCGACGACGGCCTCGAACGCCGACCGGAGTTCGTATCCGTGGCGGGGTTTTTGTGCAAGCAGACCGAGGATGGCGTAGCGGACGGACATAATTAGTCTACAAGTTATTATTTTGCAACGGCGCAAATAATAAACGAGTTAGTATTATCTGTCAAGGAAACTCACCAGGAAACTCGCCGGAACGACTTTCTTATCCCATCCTTCATCTGGTGGTAAAATCGCGCCCATGTCCTCCTACGCTGACAAAGTCCCCGGTTCTTACGGGGAAATTCTTGCCAAACAACTCAACGTCCGCCCCAATCAGGTTGATGCAACCATCCGCCTGCTTGACGAGGGCAACACTGTCCCCTTTATTTCCCGTTACCGCAAAGAGATGACCGGCACCCTCGACGATGAACAGGTCCGCATCATCGCCGACGAACTGACCCGTCTGCGCGGCCTCGACGAGCGCCGTGCCACCATCCTGGCCTCCATCGAAGAACAGGGCAAGCTGACCGATGACCTGCGTCAGGACATCAACGCCGCCGTGACCCTGACCACCCTGGAAGACCTGTACGCACCGTACAAGCCCAAGCGCCGTACCCGTGCCAGCATTGCCCGCGAAAAGGGACTGGAAGGCCTCGCCGACCATATCCTCAAGCAGACGCTCACCCGGCGTGCGCTGGAAGACATCGTCAAAGAATCTTATCTCTCCGAGCAGGTCCCAACCGTTGAAGATGCCTTGCAGGGAGCGCGCGACATCGTCGCCGAAACCATCAGCGACCATGCCGCTGTACGCCAGACGACGCGCGAAAAGGCTCTCAAGTTTGCCCTGTTGACCGCCGAAAAAGTTGAAGACGCTGTTGACGAGAAGCGCGTCTACGAGTCTTACTACGCCTTCGAGTGCCGCGTCGACCGCCTCCAGCCGCACCAGATCCTGGCTTTGAACCGCGGCGAAAAAGAAGGCATGCTTAAAATCCACATCCAGATTGGCGAACGCGACTGGCGTACTACCGTGGAATACAGCTTCGAAGCCGATATTCTCTCCCCCTTCGTGGATGAACTCATCCTCGCTGAAAACGACGCCGCCGAGCGCCTGCTGCTGCCAGCCATCGAGCGCGATGTGCGCCGCGAACTTGGCGAAAAGGCCAACGGTCACGCCATCAACGTCTTCGCCACCAACCTGCGAGCATTGCTCAGTTTGCCGCCACTGGCGGGGCATGTCACGCTCGGGATTGATCCCGGTTTTCGCACCGGCAGCAAAGTGGCTGTGGTTGACCCCACCGGCAAGCTGCTCGACACTGCCACCATTTACCCGCACGAGCCGAAGAACGACTGGACCGGCGCGTTGAAGGTGCTCGAAGACATGGTCAACCGCCACCGCGTCACGCTCATCACCATCGGCAACGGCACCGCCTCGCGCGAGACCGAGAAGCTGGTCGCCGAGTTGACCCGCGGCGCCGAGTCCATCAAATATTTGATCGTCAATGAGGCCGGGGCCTCCGTCTATTCCGCCTCGGCCCTGGCCCGCCAGGAGTTCCCCGACCTCGATGTGACCATCCGCGGGGCGGTCTCCATCGCCCGCCGCGCCCAGGACCCGCTCGCCGAGTTGGTCAAAATTGACCCGAAGTCCATCGGCGTCGGCCTCTATCAGCACGATGTTGACCAGACTGCCCTCAGCCACGCCCTGGATGGCGTGGTCGAAAGTGTGGTTAACAACGTCGGCGTGGACGTGAACACCGCCAGCCCGGCCCTGCTGACCCATGTGGCGGGTGTCGGCCCGAAACTCGCCACCCGCATCGTCGCCTATCGGGACGCCAATGGCATGTTCCGCTTGCGTGCCGACCTGCGCCAGGTCTCCGGTCTGGGGCCGAAAGCGTTCGAACAGGCGGCTGGTTTCTTGCGCATCCGCGCAGGCAATGACCCGCTGGACTCCTCCGCCATCCATCCGGAAAGCTACCCGATTGCGCGTCTCGTCCTGGAACGCGCAGGATTATCTCCCGCCACGCCAGTCAACGAGCGCAAGCCCGCCCTCGACGCCTTACTCGCCAGGATCCCGCTGGAGAAACTGGCTGCGGAATTGAATTGCGGCGTTCCAACATTGAAAGACATATTCGAGCAACTGGTCCGCCCCGGGCGTGACCCGCGCACCGACACCCCTGTGCCCATTCTCCGGTCCGATGTGCTCAAGGTTGAAGACCTGGCTCCAGGGTTGACACTCAAAGGCACGGTCCGCAACGTAGTAGACTTCGGCGCCTTCGTAGACATCGGGGTCAAGCACGACGGTCTTTTGCACCGCACCCAGATTCCCTTCGGGACGGTGCTCAAAGTCGGCGATATCATTGATGTGGAAATTCTGAAAATCGAACCCGAGCGCAGCCGCGTCAGCCTGGGCTGGCGTAGTCCCGGTTCCAGCACGGGATTGGTTTTCGTGCGAGGCCTGATCCCTCGGTAGTCCCGGTTCCAGCGAAGCAGTCCCGGTTCCAGCACGGGGCACGGGGCGCACGAACTTTTTTCGCAACACCGCGCCGGGTATAATCTTTTCTGCTTATGTCTATCGAAGCGTTGCTCTCCCGCTGGCGTACGGACCCGGAAACCGCCCCCAACCTCCCCATCTGGCGGACCACCCCGCCGCGCCCCGCCGACCTGCGTCCCTTCCCCGCGGACCTGCCATCCGTTCTGGCAGAGTCGCTTGCCGCGCGCGGCATCCTCTCGCTCTATAGCCATCAGACGCAGGCCTGGGAGTCGGCCCGGCGCGGCGAAAACGTTGTCCTTGCCACCGGCACTGCCAGCGGCAAGACCCTTGGCTACAATCTGCCGGTCCTGGCCGCGCTGCTCGAAAATCCGGAAACCCGCGCCCTTTATCTTTTTCCCACCAAAGCCCTCACACAAGACCAGCTATCCGGCCTCAATTCTTTTCAAGCCTCGATCAAAAATCTGAGATCCGCAATCTATGATGGCGACACGCCTCAGTCACACCGTTCGGCCATCCGCAAGAATGCCAATATCCTCTTCACCAACCCCGACATGCTCCACACCGGGATTCTGCCCCACCATACCAACTGGGGCGACTTCTTCCGCAACCTGCGTTTCGTCGTCATTGACGAGATGCACACCTATCGGGGCGTGTTCGGTTCGCACGTGGCCAATGTGGTCCGCAGGCTCAAGCGGGTGGCGAAATTCTACGGGGCCGACCCGCAGTTCATCCTGACCTCCGCCACCATCGGCAATCCGCAGGAACTGGCCGGCCGGCTCATCGAGTCTCCGGTCACGCTCGTGAATGTGGATGGCTCCGCCCACGGCGAGCGTCATTTTCTCGTTTACAACCCGCCGGTCGTTGACCCGGCTCTGGGAATACGAAAAAGTTCGACGCAGGAAAGCGTCCGCCTGGCACAGGATTTACTGGCGCAGAACGTGCAAACAGTCGTTTTCGCCCGTTCAAGGCGATCGGTGGAAATTCTCTTGACTTACTTGCGTGGTAGTCCCGGTTCCCGCACGGGGCGTGGTAGTCCCGGTTCCCGCACGGGGCAAGGAAATAGGGAACGGAAAGAAATAGAGAACAGCCGATCCCCTATTCTCCATTCACCATCACCCATTCGCGGTTACCGTTCCGGCTATCTCCCTTCCCAGCGCCGCGAAATCGAAAAGGGCTTGCGTGACGGAAGCATCCGGCTGGTGGTCGCCACCAACGCCCTCGAACTGGGCATTGACATCGGCGGGCTGGAGGCGGCGCTGCTCGTCGGCTATCCCGGCACCATCGCCTCCACATGGCAGCAAGCGGGTCGGGCGGGCCGCGGGGACGACCCGGCTGTGGCGGTTTTCGTCGCCACGGCCAATCCTCTCGACCAGTTCCTGGCCCACCATCCCGAATACTTTTTCTCCCGCTCGCCCGAACAAGCGCTGGTCAATCCCGACCATCTGCTCATCCTGCTCAACCACCTGCGCTGTGCAGCGTTCGAACTGCCCTTCCAGCCGGGTGAAGGCTTCGGGGAACTGCCTGCTGAAAAGCTCAAAGAATTCCTCGATTTCCTGGTTGGCAGCCAGGAGTTGCATCTTTCGGGCGACAAATATTTCTGGATGGCAGACTCCTACCCGGCCGCGGCTGTCTCGCTGCGCTCAGCCTCGCCCGAAAACGTGCTCCTGCATATCGAGGATGGTCAGGCCCCACGCATCCTCGGCGAAGTGGACCTGGCCTCCGCGGCCTGGATGGTCCACCCGCGCGCCATCTACCTGCACGAAGGCCAGCAGTATTTCGTCCAGGATCTCGATCTGACCCGCAACACCGCCACGCTCATCCCGGTGGCGCTCGACTACTACACCGAGCCGCTGCGCCAGACCGAAGTGAGTTTGCTGGCTACGCTGGGCCTCACCCCCTGCCCCTCAGGGACAGGGGAGTCCTGCACAAAAGCCTATGGCGAACTCCAGGTCACCACGCAAGTGACCGGTTTCCGCAAGCGCCAGTGGCTGGGCGGCGAGAACCTGGGCGAGGAACCGCTCGATCTGCCTCCGTCTGAACTGCAGACTACCGGTTACTGGCTGACGCTTTCCGAGCAGACCATCGAGGCGCTGCGCGCAGCCAGGAACTGGACCAACGACTCGAACGATTACGGCCCCGGCTGGAACCGCCTGCGGGACGCGGTCCGCCTCCGGGATGGTTACCGTTGCCAGGTCTGTGGCGCGGCTGAGAGCGGGATCCGTTTACACGATGTGCATCACAAGGTACCATTTCGCCAGTTCCTCTCCACCGCCGACGGAGTCCCCGGTTCTTTCGGGGAAGCCAACCGCATGGACAACCTCGTCACGCTCTGCCCGTCCTGCCACCGCAAAGCCGAAACCAACCTCCGCATGCGCAGCGGACTGGCCGGACTGGCGACGGTGCTCGGACAGCTTGCCCCGCTCTTCCTGATGTGCGACAGTGGCGACCTGGGCGTATACACCGACCCATCCTCCACGGTCTTCGGTCATCCGTCGGTGGTTTTGTACGACCAGGTCCCAGCGGGGATCGGTTTCAGCCAGAAGTTGTTTGAAATCCACGCTGAGTTGCTGAGGCGTGCGCTGGAACTGGTGGAGGAGTGCGAGTGCGAGGATGGTTGCCCTTCCTGCGTCGGCCCCGCTGGGGAGAATGGGGTGGGAGGCAAGCAGGAAACGCTGGCGATTTTGGAACTGTTGGCAGGTCGAGAAAGGGAATAATAATGCCGCCCTCCAAGCCCTTGTTCTTAACCACAAAGGCACTAAGGCACAAATCGATAGGATTTTCCTTTATATTCATCACGATTCTTCATCGTTTTTCGTGTCTCCGTGACTTGGTGGTTGCGTTTGTTCTATTTCATACCAGACGTACCAAGACCTGTCCCCAACCGCTCTGACGAGTTTATCACCCCGAAAGGAACCAACCATGACCATTCCCCCCAAGTTAACTGTCGAACACAACCAGCAAGCCGGACGCTTCGAAGTCAAGAAGGATGGCCATCTCGCTGTGCTCGAATACCAGCTGGCTGACGGGAAGATCATCTTCACCCATACCGGCGTCCCCGAGGCGCTGGGCGGACAGGGCCTCGGTTCCCGCCTGGCGGTTGCCGGGTTGGACTATGCCCGGGCGCAATCGCTCGCCGTTGTGCCGTTGTGCTCGTTCATCGCCGGGTACATCCAGAAACATCCCGAATACCAGGATTTGGTGAAATAAAACAGCAGGGGCGACCACATCCTCCCCGAATAAGAACCTATATCATTTTACCCTTTCGGCTGCTGCTGGGTGATGCAGTGGATGTTGCCGCCGCCGAGCAGGGTTTCGCGGGCGGGCACGCCGTGGTTTTTGTGTGATTCTTGCTTTGCAGGGATGGATCAGGCGCGCGCCGGTTTAGCGCGATATAGACTCCGGTCTGCTTCTGCCAGCAGGGATTGGGCTGTCATCCCTGGCTGCAAGACGGCAATGCCCACGCTAATTCCCAACCGCTCGCGGACGAACTTGGCCGTCACTGCACTCCTAAGCCAATCTATCAACACTTGCGCCTGGGTAGTATCCGTTTCTGGAAGAATGGCGACGAATTCGTCGATAGAGGGAAAGATGTGGGCATAGG
>JAPLGV010000116.1 GCA_026389975.1 Chloroflexota bacterium | reverse complement strand
TTTGGGGGGAGTTGGTCTGGGCGTCCATTACCTGGTTCAACGCATCCCGCCTGGCGCAGATCCTCTCGGCGCAGACAATATCCTGGCCTTCCTGCCCGGCCTTTTGACTGGCTCAGGTGCGCAGTTCAGCGGACGGTTCATGGTTGCCGCCCGCTCGCCCCTGACCGGCGCCTGGGGCGAAGCCAACTGCGGTGGGGATTTCGGCCCGGCTCTGCGCGGCGCAGGCTGGGACGGGTTGTTCGTCAGCGGACAGGCGGAGAAGCCGGTCTATCTGTATATTGACGGCGGGAATATCGAAATCCGCGACGCGTCTCACCTGTGGGGACAGGATGTGCGCCAGACGGAAGAGGCTTTGCGCATAGAGACCGCCTCGGATGCCCGTACTGCCTGCATCGGTCCGGCAGGAGAAAGACTCTCGCTCATCTCCGGCATCGTCAACCACGATGGACGTTTAGCCGCACGCTGCGGGCTGGGTGCAGTCATGGGATCGAAAAAACTCAAAGCGGTCACCGCCCGCGGCAGGTCCCGCCCGCTGCTGGCCGACCCGAAAGCCTTCAAGTCCGCCACCTCCGCATATATCTCTCTCTTCCGCCGCAAGCCTTCCGGCATGTCGGCGCGCATCCCCGCCTTGATGACCCGCTTGCTGCCGGTCTTGCGCCGTTTCCATACCCGCTTCAGCGGCGGCCCTATGGACATGGTGGTCGACTCGTACAGGCGCTATGGCACCTCTGCCGGGACTGCTATGCTGGTCGAACTGGGCGACACGCCGGTGCGTAACTGGACCGGCATCGGCTACCGCGATTTTCCGCTCGAACTCTCCGAGGGTTTGAGCGACCAGGCTGTCGTTCGCCCGCTCGTGCGACCCTATGCCTGCCACTCCTGCCCGGTGGCTTGCGGCGGGATCGTGACCCAGCCGGACGGAAGCTTGGGTTACAAGCCGGAATACGAGACGCTGGCATCCTTCGGCCCAATGACAATGGTCAGCGACTTGGCGACGGTCATGCGCTGCAACCACGTCTGCAACATGGCCGGGCTGGATTCCATCTCGACCGGCGGTGTCATCGCTTTCGCGCTGGAATGCGCCGAGAAAGGCTGGCTGCCACCGGAACTGGCCGGTGAATTGCCGCTGAAATGGGGTGATGGCGCCGCTGTGCTCGAACTGACCGGACGTATCGCTGCCCGGACCCCCGGCCTGGGCGACTGGCTGGCTGATGGCGTGCAGAAGGCCGCGCAGCGTCTCCGCCCGGAAGCTCAGGCGGCCGCCATTCATGCCGGGGGACAGGAACTCCCCATGCATCGCGGCATCTATGAACCGGGTGTCGCCGCCGGTTACGCCCTCGACCCGGCGCCCGGCCGCCATACCGCCACCAACGCCGGCAACGCAGCGGTGGCCTCGTTCGCGCCCTATTTCGCTCTGCATGGACGCCATCCAGCCGCGCGTTACGATTACGCCGGGAAGGGCGTCACGCAGGCAATCGCCATGCCACTCTACCGCGCCTGCGATTCGCTGGGCTTGTGCCAGTTCGCCCTGCTGATGGGCCAGCCGCCTTTCGTGGAATGGCTCAACGCTGCCACCGGCTGGGGAATGGATCAGGCCAGGTTTTTCCAGATTGGCAAGCGGATTCAAGTATTACGCCACGCTTTCAATGCCAAACACGGGCTGCCCCCTCAATTTACCTTGCCTGCCCGCGAGCGTGGCGACCCGCCGCAGTCTACCGGTCCGGTGGCCAACCGCACGCTGGACATGGAAGCCATGGCGAAGACCTATTTCGAATTCCTGGGAATTGACCCGCAGACGGGTCTCCCCCTGCCAGAGACAGTCCAGGAGTTGGATCTGGACGTGGTAGTCCCGGTTCCAGCGAGGTAGTCCCGGTTCTCGCACGGGGCGGTGTAGTCCCGGTTCCCGCACGGGGCGTAGTAGCCCCGGTTTCTGCGGAAGTCCCAGTTCCTGCACGGGGCACGGGGCACGGGGCATGGGGCATCTAAGGACAGGTTCTTATCTGACCATTCAGAAAGGATTACCAATAGCAAGAAAGAATATTTTAGTTCCGTCAAAGCCATGCACGTACTTGGTTACACCTACATCCTGGCGCGTGAAGCTCTGCGCAAAGCAGTCGAGTGGTACCGCACCAACGGCTAGGCTCCGTAGCCTGGTTGACCTTATTCAATTCACCATCAACGAAGATAAGGAGGTCGTATGTCAGGAAAATATCTCATCGGTCTTGACGTAGGCGGCGGGGGAGGGCGCTGCCTGCTGGTAAATGCGGATACCGGTGAAACCGTCAGCGTCTTTCACGCCTGGACGCTGCCCCCCGACCCGCAAGCCGGAGGCTTTGCCTTCAAACTCGACACAGATGCCGTCTGGCGCGTGCTGGGCGAGACGACGCAGGAAGCACTCAAGAAGGCTGGGGCAGCCCCGCAGGAAGTGGCCGGTGTGGCCGCCACCAGCATGCGTCACAGCCTGGTGGCGATTGACAAAAAGGGGAACGTGCTGCTCGCCACTCCTAATCGCGACTCGCGTGCGGTGGAGCAGGGCATGGGACTGGCCGTGGAACGCGGCGAGGAACTCTACCGGCTCACCGGTCACGCCCCCAACCCGATTTTCATGGCGGCGCGTTTGCTGTGGCTGAAGGACACCCACCCCGAACAGTTCAAGGAGGTTCACGCCGCGCTGAGCATCAGCGACTGGGTTGGCTACATGCTGACCGGCCAACTGGCCTCCGAGCCCGCCCAGGCCGCTGAGAGCCTGCTCTTTGACTTGAAAAGCCGGAAATGGGCCAGCACGCTCATCAAATCGCTTGGGTTCCCGGAGAAGATTTTCCCGTCTCTGAAACAGGCCGGGAGCAAACTGGGTAAACTTACCAAAGAAGCTGCCGCCAACCTGGGACTTCTCCCCGGTATCCCGGTGGCAGTCGGCGGACCCGACACGCAGTGCGGCCTGCTCGGCGCGGGGGTCGTCTCCGCCGGGCAGATCGGCGTGGTGGCCGGAACGACCACACCGGTGCAGATGGCAGTTGACCACCTCGTCAGCGACCCCGAAATGCGCATCTGGACCGGGCTGCACGTCATCCCCGGTCTGTACGTTCTCGAAAGCAACGCCGGGCAGATGGGCTCGACCCTTGAATGGATGGCCCGCTTGATGCACGCCGACGCCCCCAACCCGGTGGCCATGCTGACCGCCGAGGCGGAAACCTCCGTCCCCGGTGCGCACGGCATGCACTCCACCATTGGAGCGGCGGTTTTCAATGCCTCAGCCCTCGAGCCGCCCGTGGACAACCTGACCTTCTCGTCTGTCATCGCCCGCCTGGGAGAGGAAGGCCGCGCCGATTTAGCCCGCGCCGTCCTGGAAGGGATGGCCTACGCGGTGCGCGCCAACGTCGAGCAGATTTTACACATCTCGGGCGGCACGCTTTCAGACTTGTGGCTGAGTGGTGGGATCACCCGCAGCGCGGCCTGGACAGAAATCATCAGCAACGTTATGAAATGCAACGTACACGTCAGCGCCTCGGCAGAAGCGACGGCTCTGGGCGCGGCCATCTGCGCCGGGGTCGCTGCCGGTCTCTTCCCGGACCTGGCAACGGGCGCGAAAAAACTGGCGCACACCTCCCGCGAGCACCAGCCCGGCGCGGACTCGTCCACCTACCAGGCCCTCTACGCCGACTGGCAATCCCTGCGCCAGGAGCGCCGGCCGGCGGATATGGTCGCCGCCAGCAACATCACCGAGACCATGATGGCTGGCCTGTCCGCCATGGAAAGCGGCGGCGCGGCGTCTGTCTCCTTCCGTCCCAACATCTATATCAGCGCCGAAGTGGACGAGACCGCCCTGCGCCAACTGCGAGAGATTGGCGAGGTGACCTACAAGCCCTACCGCACCGAAGGCATCCTGCTCACTGGCGATGACCTGGTGCAGACCCTGAAAGACTACCAGGTTTTCGTCACCGAAGTGGACATCGTCGACGCCGAAGCCCTGCTCAAACTGCCCGACCTGCGTATGATCGTCGTCTGCCGTGGCAACCCGGTCAACATTGACATCCAGGCTTGCACCTCCGCCGGCGTTCCGGTCACCAACACCCCGGCGCGCAATGCCGATGCTGTTGCTGTGGGAATTGAACTTTGGCATAAAACCATCGGTGTGGTCGGCGGCGGTGCGATTGGCAGAAAAGTCATCCAGCGCGTACTGCCTTTCGGGACGCGCATCCTGCTCTTCGACCCGTTCCTGAGCGCCGAACAGACGGTCCTGATGGGGGCGGAAAAAGTATCGTTCGAACGCCTGCTGGCCGAGAGCGATTTCGTCAGCCTGCATGCCCCGGTCACCGACGGGACGCGCGGCATGCTGAATACCAAAGCCTTCGACTTGATGAAAACGGGCGGATTTTTGGTCAACACGGCGCGGGCCGCACTGGTGGAACAGGAGGCTTTGCTGGCAGCATTGAGGTCCGGCAGATTGGGTGGGGCGGCCTTCGACGTGTTCCCGGTCGAACCGCCGGCGGCCGACGACCCGCTGCTGGCCTTCCCGAACGTCATCGCAACCCCGCATGTGGGAGGCAATACGCTCGAGGTGGGCGCCCACCAGGGGGAGATAATTATCAGTGAGTTGAATCTGCTGCTGGGAGGTAAGAAGCCGAAGTACCTGCTCAATCCAGCCACGCTGGAATCCTTTACCTGGACCGGAGCGCGCAAAACGGACGAGAAGGCGCTCGAGGAACAAGCTTCGGCTCCGGGGCCGGGCGCGACCGACCTGGATGTCGCCGCCCAAAAGCAAATATCCAGTGAAACGGCTTCTGATGAAAAGCAAGGTGGCATGCTTGCCGCTGAACCGCAAACTGCTTCGATTAGTGGAAAGGTGGAACTTATGGCAACAACCAACACCAGTGCTACACTGGAAAAACTGCTCCAGATCCTGCAGGAGTTCACTACCCGGATTGTGGCAGACAAGGAAATGGCCGACTTTGCGAAGGGCAAGAACGTAGTTTTTTCCTTCACCGTCAAAGATATTGACCAGTCATTCTTCATGGGCTTTATGGACGGTAAAGTGGACTCCGGCTTGGGCAACCCGCCGCGCGAACCGGACGTGAAACTCAAGATGAGCGCTGATATCCTGGATGGGATGTTCACCGGACGTGTCAATGCGACTAAAGCTGCCACCAGCGGCAAACTCTCGTTCAGCGGTGACACTGGCAAGGCCATGTCATTCATCCGCATCCAGAAAAATATGAACCGTTTGTACAGCGAAGCGCGCCAGAAGATTGGCGACCCCGGCGACCTGATGACACTGCGTGCAGCGCCATCGGCCGCTCCGGTGCCAGTTGCTCCTGCTTCGATGCCTGCCGCGGTTCCAGCTCCCGCAGCCGCTCCCATGACAGCAAACAGTGCGGCGCGCGAAAAGATGATTGCCATCTTGAAAGAATTCACCGCTTCCATCATCACCGACAAGGAGATGGTCAGTTTTGCCAAAAGCAAGAATGTCGTCTTCTTATTCACAGTCAAGGATATGGATCAGTCATTCTTCCTGAGTTTCGTGGATGGCAAGGTGGGTGCAGGGCTGGAAAATCCGCCGCGCGAACCGGACGTGAAACTCAAGATGAGCGCTGACATCCTGGATGGGATGTTCACCGGACGTGTCAATGCTACCAAAGCGGCCACCAGCGGTAAGCTTTCCTTCAGCGGCGACACCGGCAAGGCAATGGCCTTCATTCGCATTCAAGGGAACATGAATCGGCTTTATACAGAAGCGCGCCAAAAATTAGGCGATCCCGGGGACCTGACCGGGATTGGCATCTCCGTTCCGGTCGCCCCAGCGACACCCGCTCCGGCTGCAACGCAGGCCGCGGTTGCCTACATGCCCGCAGCGCCTGCTGTATTCAAGACCGGTGACATTCGCGACCATATCCTGCAGGTGACCAATGAGTTATATGCCAAGGGGTTGATCACCCCGACCGGTGGCAACATCAGCGCCCGCTGTGACGACAACCCGAATGAAATTTGGATCACCCCCAGCGCCATCTTCAAAGGTGACCTGCGTCCCGATATGATGGTGCGCATTGACCTGGAAGGCAGGATCATCGGGGATACAGATTACACCGCCTCCAGTGAGCGGCGCGTGCATTGCGCCATCTATAAGATGCGCCCCGAGATTACTGCGGTGGTTCACACTCATGCCCCTCAGGCCACGCTGATGGCGATCACCGGCACCCACTTCCTGCCCATTTCCACCGAAGCGGCTTTCATCGGGGACGTTCCGGTCGTGCCGTTCATTATGCCCGGGACGAATGAACTTGGCGACGAAGTGGCCAAAGCGATAGGCATGACCGGCATCGCCGCGCTGATGCAGAATCATGGACTGGTGGTGGCGGGCAGCAGCCTGCGCCGCGCCGCCGACATGACCGATGCAGTGGAGGTTACTGCCCATAAAATACTGACTTGCAAGGCATTGGGCATTGCCCCGGCCGTCCTG
The DNA here is from genome assembly GCA_026389975.1 of Chloroflexota bacterium. Lineage (GTDB taxonomy): Bacteria > Chloroflexota > Anaerolineae > Anaerolineales > Villigracilaceae > UBA877. The sequence goes on along the minus strand of JAPLGV010000116.1, from coordinate 4,913 downwards.
CCGGAGGAGATTGTCAAGACCCTCATCGAAGTTGGCAGTATGATGGCATAAGGGTAAAAGTGACAGAAGTTACAAATACGTGTCCTGTCCGAAACTCATGCAAAATAAAACCGCCCTTATGGGGCGGTAACCTTTATGGAGCGGGTGATGGGACTCGAACCCACGATATCTTGCTTGGGAAGCAAGCGTTCTACCACTGAACTACACCCGCTTGACACCGAAAATTATACCAGAATTTTGGATATCAACGGCGTAGAGAGGATGGTCACGCTTCCCGGTTCAACAATTTATTCGCCAATTCAAACAACGCTTCCCCGGCCTCGCCCTGTGGGTCGGCCATGCGCAGGGAGTGCAGCGCCAGGGCGGTCATCTGGTCGGCAGTCTCTTGTGTGTAAAGGCGGGCCCCTTCCGCGGCCAATTGTTCGGCCAGACCGGCGACCTCCTCGGGGCGAACCGGACCCTCGGCCCAGCGCCGCGCAAACGGGCCATTCTTTCCCAGCCCGTAGACCATCGGCAGCGATTTTTTTCCGGAAACCAAATCTGACTCAGCGGATTTTCCCATCCGCGCCGAGTCACCCCAGGTGCCGAGCAGGTCATCCTGCACCTGGAAGGCGAGCCCGAGGTAGTGGCCGAAGTCGCGATAGGCTTCCTGAGTGGCCTCGTCCACCTCGCTGAGTAGAGAGCCGAGAGCGCAGGAGGCACCCAGCAAGGCAGCCGTCTTGCCGCTGACCATAGGCCAGTAGTCTTCAATGGTCAGGTCGGCGCGCTGTTCGTAGAACATGTCCAGGTACTGGCCGCGCGTCAGGTCGAGACAGGTGTCGTGAAGAATTTTCGCAGCCTTGACGACAGTCTCAGCGGGGTGGGTGGGCGCCAGGTCCAGCATGGCCTGGTTGGAGAGCACGAACAGCGCGTCCCCGGCGTTGATCCCCTGCGGCATGCCCCACTTCACCCAGACAGTATCCCGCCCGCGGCGTTTGCCCGAATTGTCCTGGATGTCGTCGTGGACCAGGGAAAAGTTATGGACAAGTTCAATAGCGGCTGCGGCCGGGAGTGCAGACTTCCAGTCTGCATTACAGGCGGCACAGCTGAGCAGTACCAGCAGTGGGCGGATGCGTTTCCCCTGCGCCTCCAGCCCCGCTCCTTCGCCGGTCCAGCCCATGTGGTAGGTCAGCATCTCGTGGAAGGTGCGTGTGCGCGGCTCATCCAGTCGGGCGACCTGGCGCTGGAGTTCGCCCTCGATGGCGGGTAACATGACGGTTGTTAGATCTTTCAGACTCATTTAGATCTCCCAAAGGCTGCGAATGGTATCCAGGCGCTCTAGCGGAGTCTGCCACAAATCCCACGAAATTACCAGACCATCGGCGGCGCGCGCAGCCTTTAGGTCGGCCTGCACCTGCTCCGGTGTGGACTCGTGGACGGCTTTCATTTCGACCAGAGCGATACCTGCCAGCAAGCGGGTGACGCCCAGGGTGCGCCCGCATTCGATCTCGTGAGCGATCGTCCCGGACCCGAGGCCTGCCTGCTGCAATTCGGCTTTTGTGGCTGGGATGGCCATTCCGCTGGCTTCGGCTAGGCACCGCCAAGCTGATGGCTCGGGTATTCCGAGATTTGTCAGCCAATTGGCAAGCCCCAGCAACTCGAACGGGAGCCCTGCCGGGCCATGAACGCGCGGGTAAGTCATGATTTTAATCCAGTCGCAGGCTTTGTCGAGGGCGGGCAGGTTCTGGCCGGTCATGCGCGTCAGTACAGGGGAGAAGCAGTCCAGACCGACGGCGAGACCGAGGGAACGGGCTTTTTGCGCCGCAGCCTGGATTGTCCGGGTGATGCTCTCTTCGCGGAAGTCGAGGAACGCCTCCAGTGGGCTGGTCGGATCGTCAGGCCTGGCGAGTAAGCTGCGGACTAAGACCTCAGCGGGGAGTGCCTGAATGTAACGGCGTACAGTTTCCAGGTCCAGCCCTGCCGCGGCGGCCAGGTGAATACAATCTGCGCAGAAACAGCCCAGGTGTGTGGCCGGGTCCGCGGCGGGGGAGGGGAAGCGAATACGGTCAAGGAAGATTCCCTGGTAAAGGCCGCGGGCGGCGATGCGGTTCAGCCGTTCCAAAAGGAAATCCGTCACGCCGCGGTGGTTGGGGCAGAAGAAAGCAAAAGCCGGGTCGTCTTGGAAGCTGGGAATGGGAGCACCGCCCGATCCGACGGTACCCCACTCATGCGGGAAGCTGGTTAGAGCGTCACCCGTCAACCAGGGCTGCCAGCGGAAGAGACTGGCATTCTGACGGGCAGTCTCTTCCGCTGCGGCTTCTTCCAGGTGGGACGGCAAGTCCCAGCCGAGCAGGACGAGCGAAATGGGCAACCGCTGACAGGCTTCTCTCAGCCTGGCACGGATGTCGGTGGGGCTGGCATCGGGAGGAGGGTATTCCAGGTATTGGGCCGCGAAGACTGTCACGGTAGGTGAGGAAATATTTCCAAAACGGTAAAGTCCACCCAGAAGAGGGCGGCGGTGTTGGGGACGGCGGATAGGATGGCTTTTCCGATGTAGGCGGGCGGGTCTTGCAGGGCAGACCACCAGAAGCGGTCATCCTCGTAGCCAAACTGGAAGCCGACCGGGGCCGGGGCGAAGGCCTCACCCCAGACAGCGAACTCGTCCACCATCTGGTCGAGGGAGGTGAACTGCTGGCTGTCGTCAATGAAGACAAGACCGTCGCGGACGGCGGGCGGCATGAAAGCGGTGTCCCAGTGCTTGAGAAACAGGCGGTATTCGGGGTTGTGGGTGCGAACGGCGGCCAACCAGCCGGCGGCTTCCGTGTCGGTGACGGGAGTGCCTTCAGCCTCGCTGCCGATGGGACGGTACCACTCTACATCCACGCCGAAGCCGATGACGCAGGGGTGGTTTCCGTAACGGCTCAACACGAGGTCAATCAGTGTGAGCATATCGGCATCGCCGGGTTCCACCTGTAACCAGACCTGGACATTGTGCTGGTCGAAGTAGGTCAGGGCGGCTTCATTATCGTCGGTTGCGCCGAAGATAATGTTCGGGTCGTTGCTTATGCCGGGGAAGTTGAGATATGCCTTGCTACCTTCGATTTTGCCGATGATCCAGATGCCCATCGGGTGCGCGTTTTGGAATAGGGAGGACATCTGCTCACCGACCGAGGTCCAGTATTCCGGTTCCGGGTCGTAGGCGGGACCGTAGATCGAATACCGGAATCCCGCACCGATGGAATTATCTGCGGGAGGGAAGGGGGTCGGAGCAGAAGAATAGGATTCGAGAAGGATGATGATGGAAGAGATACCTTTCATGGAGATATTCATCACTGAATGTTAGATTTTAGCCAATTGAGCGTTTCCAAGAAATTCTAGATTGTCCACGCCCGCGCCAAACATCGTCACCTGGATTTGCCGCTTCGTCAATTGCATCATCTCTACTGCCTTTTCGCTCGAAATTGCGGCGGCTTTCAAGAACTGTCCCGCCATGCCTCCGAGCTTTGCGCCCAGAGCAAGGCACTTGGCAATCTCGAGTCCGTCTTTGAGACCGCCGCTGGCGAAGATCGTCATAGCAGGAACTGCTTTCTTGACATTCAAAATTGATTCCGCAGTTGGGATTCCCCAACCAACAAACGTCGCGGCGAGCTGACGGGTGAATTCGTCGGGAGCGCGGTGCATTTCGACTTGCGACCAACTCGTCCCGCCCGCACCGGCCACGTCAATGGCAGAGACGCCGCACTCGGCGAGTAATTTTGCAGTCCGTTCGGAGATGCCCCAGCCAACTTCTTTGACAATCACGGGTACTTCCAGCTTTTTGCAGACTTTCTCGATTTTCTTTGCCAGCCCGGCGAAATTGGTATCGCCGCCCGTCTGCACGGCTTCCTGTAAGGGATTGAGATGCAGGCAGAGCGCGTCAGCCTGGAGCATGTCCACTGCGCAGCGGCATTGGTCAATGTTGTAGCCGTAGTTAAACTGGACCGCGCCCAGGTTGGCGAAGAGCAGAATGTCGGGGGCTACTTTGCGGGTGATGGAAAAGGTCTCGGCCAGGTCCGGGTTTTCGATGGCAGCGCGCTGACTGCCGACTCCCATTGCCACGCCAACAGTCTGGGCGGCTTCGGCGAGACACCGGTTGATCGTTTTTGCTTTCTCCGTCCCGCCGGTCATGGATGAGATGAGGATGGGCGCGTTCAGTTTTTTGCCGAACAGGCTGAGGGTCGTGTCAACCGCTTCGAGGTCCAGTTCCGGTAACGCCTCATGGACGAAGTGGTAACGTTCCAGCCCGCTGGTCAACCCGGAGCGGACATCCTGTTCCAGGTTGATCTTGATGTGGTCGGCTTTCCGCCGGTCAATGGGCGCAACTTTTGCCATAAGTATGTGTTCCTTGTATTGAATTATAACGGCGAAACGATTACAATAGTGCCAGTTTAAACTCACAGGAGGCAGAAATGGCGAGCATTTTTGATGAAGTAAAGGCAATTATAGTGGACTTGTTGGGCGTGGACGAGGCGAAGGTCAAGCTCGAAGCCCGCTTCCGCGAGGACCTGGAAGCCGATTCGCTTGACCTGGTAGAACTCATCATGAAATTTGAGGATGTTTTCGGCACCGAGATTTCGGATGAGGATGCCCAGAAGATCACCACGGTCGGCGAAGCGGTCAAGTTCGTTGAAGCCCAAAAATCCAAGAAATAACCTTTAACTGTTCGAAATAAGAAAAACCGCTTGCAAAGGCGGCTTTTTTCGTGTCTTGCAAATTGGGTACGACCTGCTGGACTTGGCAGATGTTCCAAAGAATAAGCCCTGAGATGATTTGCTTCACAGAGCTTATTCCCTTTATTTTATTTCTATTTCAAGAGACTTGGGATTTCTTCCGGGTGCTTGGCTACTTTTACGCCCGCTGCTTCGAGCGCTTTGACCTTTTCGGCTGCAGTGCCC
>JAPLGV010000434.1 GCA_026389975.1 Chloroflexota bacterium | reverse complement strand
GATGACCTACTACTCCTGTCATGACTTTCACATGATTGCGGCCATTATAGCACAATCGCGATTTGCTCACATCGCGATTGCCAGTGGACCCAGCGAGATTCGAACTCGCGACCTTCTCAATGCCATTGAGACGCGCTCCCAACTGCGCTATGGGCCCGTTCATTGATTTTCGATTGATGATTGCGGATTGTATATTTATGCGCCCAATCAACAATCTTCAATTCGCAATCTACAATCCTGGTGGACCTGAGGGGATTCGAACCCCTGGCCTCCTCAGTGCGATTGAGGCGCGCTCCCAACTGCGCTACAGGCCCATTCTTGGGCGAACGGTATTCTACCTGAGTGAGGTAGGAATGTCAAGGAAACATCCGAAGCGAAAAATCAATCCACCACCAGAGCAACCAGGTGGTCAGCGGACTCTACACTTCCATTCTTCTTTCAATTGCATGTCCCGCGGACTTTGATCAGAAACCAGTGCCAGAAAATCTGTCATCAAGCGGAAAAACTTGGGACCTTAAAGGGCGGAATGTGTCGGGGAGCCTGAAGGAACACTTTTAGCATAGCATCAACTCATCGGAGTCCGGTCAATCACTATTGTACACGTACTATCGCCACATGCAATACAATTTTTCTCTTCAACCAGGAAGGTTTTTCCCCCGCTAACCCAGTATAAAGCCTCCTGCAATAACCCCACTGCCATGTCGCAACACGGGCCATCCGCCTGCCTCTCCCAACACAGCGGGCAGCGCTCGATATGCCAGTAGAACTGTTTCTCATCCATTTCGAGACGGACACGCTGGTCGGTGAACTGGTTGAACAGCCCCGCAAGCGCTTCGCTCCCGACCTTTAGCCGTTTGGGCAAAGGCAGCAGGCGGAAGGCCAGGTCGGTCAACCCGAGTTCGGGGCCAAATTCGCGCAGGCCGTATTTCAAACAGGCACGTCCAACGCGCAGAGACAGGCCGCGGCCGGCCCGAGCTCCGTATGCGCGTTCGAGGGCGGTCTGGAGTCGGCTGATGTGTTCAAAAGGGAATTTCAAGTCCTGGTTGTTAGCTGGGTACTGATCAATATAGTTTGGAAGATGGGCAAGATTAAGAACAGCATTTGCCTCATCATGCCCGAGGATCTCTTCCATCGCCTGCAATACAATCCGCCCCATGCGGTTGGGGTAGAAATAAATCGGCGCGGAGTTCATGTGGTTGGTTTATCCTCGTCGAGAAAATCCTTGAGTTTGTGCATGAACGGATCCGGGTCGTCAAGCATAATGAAGTGACCGGCCTTGGCGAAATGCCCAACGCGGGGTTGCGGAAACCCTTCCAACATCGGTTGCCACTGATCCGGGTGGACAATACCCTGGTCGGTAGTGATGGATGACACGCTAGTTACGATAAATATGGAGAGACTATTTCTCTCCATTCTCCATTTCAGACAGGATGCTGTAGAGCAATTCAAGCAGAATCGCTTTAACCGAGTCTCGATCGGTGGCAACGCAAGAGACGAGTTTGACTTTGGAATCGAGGCGCAGGACGTGGCGCATATCTTCAATATCCCAGGCTTCCTTCATATCCTGTTTATTGGCGGACACCACGTATGGGGTCGGTGCGTAAGCATGAAAGGTTTCGAGAATGGAACGAGCCTCGCGGAAAGTTTCCGGGCGGGTACTATCCACCATGACAATGAAACCAAGCATACCCTCGGAGAGAATCTCCCACATAAAGTCGAATCGCCGCTGACCAGGTGTGCCGAACAGGTACAACACCAGGTCTTCGTCCACCGTGATGCGGCCGAAATCCATGGCGACGGTGGTTGCTTCTTTAACTGACTTTTCGGAGGCCGAGGAAATCTTGCGCTCTGTGGAGACGACGTCAATCTCGCTGACTGAGCGAATGAACTCAGTCTTCCCAGCGCTAAAAGGACCCGTGACAACCATTTTGACCGTTTGCATAATGACAATCCTCGAGAAAGATTAGAGGGAACGAATTCTATCAATGAGACGATTGACTAGCGATTTCTGCTTTTCTTTATCTTCCGTGGGAAAGACTCGCACCGTGGGGGCCGACGTCGAAGCGCCTTCGCGCCGGGTAGTTTCAACCAGGCCGGCTTGCAGCAAACCATAAACGATGCGCCGGATCTCCAGATCATTCCTCTTGGTGGCTCTGGCAATCTGCCGAATAGTATTGCGTGGGTTGATATAAGAAACAACCCGCCATTCCTCAACGCTCAAGTTAACGTTCCGCAGATTGGCGCCGGGACGGTCCGTGAACTTGAGCGCCATATCCAGGCTGGGAATTTCATCCTGCAACTGCTCCCACTCGCGCATTTGACGCGAGCCATCGATAATCAGGTTTTCAAGATCCAAGCGAACGCTGATTCGGTCGTCTGGCGGGAGCGAGTCATTGTCGAAGTGGAAAAAGCCCTCCACCCAGGTAAACAGGCGCTGGATAATATCTGTAAAATGCTGCTGGAGATTGGTCAGGATGTCTTCCTTCGACAGGTATCCTGCATTGATGAGCAATAAACCCAGTTCCTTGTCCGAGATATGTGCAGCGTCTTGCTGAATTGATTTATACTGACCTGAGGAAAGTTTTTTGGCTTTATGTAACACGGAAGCCAGGCTGCTATCTTCCTGGTCAATTTGGGCATAAGCCAATTTCCCATCACGGAAGGCGACCTTGGCCGTCTGGCTGGGCCCTTCAACGACAAGAGTCCCGGTTTTATTAGCCAGGTTGATGAGGTTCAATAATTGAGTAATGGTGAAGTCACGCAGGTTGCCGCTCAGAGCCATGCTGAACCTCGAAAGATATCCATTTTGGGATTTACAGGGTACTGCGCAAAGATGAGAACCAATATTGCAGCCGAAGGTCCCTGTATTTTGATCGTTTATAGTTCACGTATTTATGACTCTACTGCAAAAACCATCTAAACACAAAGGTCACGAACCCCCAAATACCGGGGGCAGGTGGGCACGAAGGAAAAGCCTTCATCACTTATCCTTTGCGTACGTCGTGTCCTTCGTGTTAAAGACCTATTTCAGTGGACTCATTTATGCAAGAAGCAGTAGAATGTAAAATGATTATACATGGTAGGCTGTCATGCGTCAAAGGGTCGGGACTATCATAACTGTATGAACTAAGATGTCCCTAAATCAGCATGGGAAAGTTCACTGATTTAAGCAAGAAGCAGTATAATTTTGAATAATTTTGTAAGGAGTTGACGCCTTGTTAAAAATTTCCATCCTCTATTGCACAGTCTGACACTACACCGACCGGGCTGTAGGCCTGGCAAACGAACTGCTCAAAAACTTCGAGCCGGAGATTGAGAGTATTACACTCATCCCTTCCGAGGGAGGCCGGTACGAGGTCACCGTGAACGATAAGCTGGTATACTCCAAACTCCAGACCGGACGGCACGCCGATCCAGGCGAAGTTATCGGGCTGGTCAAAGAGCTTCTAACTGAGGTGTAAGAACTTCGGTTATTAAAAATCTGCTTTTCGCGAGGCAACTATGGCTAAAAAAGGCCGCGTCTTTTCCGGCATCCGCCCAACCGGGCGCGCCCACTTGGGCAACTATCTGGGCGCGTTCAAAAACTACGTCGCTTTGCAGGACGATTACGAGTGCATCTATTGCATCGTGGACCTGCACGCCCTGACTACCGTCGAGGACACTCTTAACCTGAAACAGAACACCTACGATCTGGCCCTCGACCTGCTTGCTGTTGGCATCCGCCCGGAGGAGACCATCCTCTTCGTCCAGTCACACGTCCCGCAGGTCACCGAACTGCACACCCTCCTTTCGATGGTCACGCCGCTCGGCAAACTGACCGACCTGCCAACCTTCAAGGAAAAGGTGCGCCAGAACCCAAAAAACGTCAACTATGGGTTGGTTGGCTACCCGGTGCTGATGAGCGCTGATATCGCCCTCTACAAAACGGACCTCGTCCCGGTAGGCATTGACCAGGCCCCCCACCTCGAGTTTGCCCGCGAGACCGTCCGCTCATTTAACTACCGCTACAATACCAACGTGCTTATCGAACCGCTAATGAAAATCGCCGAGGTGCAAAAAGTTCTCGGCATTGACGGCAAAGAGAAAATGGGCAAAAGCCTGAACAACCACATCGAACTGGCAGCCTCACCCGAAGAGACCCGCCAGCGCGTCATGATGATGGTCACCGACCCGCAGCGCATGAAACGCACCGATCCCGGCAACCCGGATGTGTGCAACGTTTTCACGCTCCACAAAGTCTTCACCCCCAAAGAAGACGTGGAAATGATCAACGTCGAATGCCGCCGGGCCGGCATCGGCTGTGTGGACTGCAAGAAACGCTTTGCCGAGAGTTTGAACAAGGCTCTCGAATCCTTTCGCGCCAAGCGCGCCGAGATCGCAGCGCAGCCTGACCTGGTACCGGCCGTGCTTGCCGACGGCGCTGACCGCGCCCGGGCCATCGCCGAAAAGACGATGCAGGAAGTCCGGGCAGCAGTGCAATTGCCGTAATCACCCTTAGGAACGACGTAACATCGCCCCTACCATAAAATATGCGCGCCCTGATCCAGAGAGTCACATCCGGTAAAGTCACCGTGGAAGGGAAAATCGTTGCCGAAATTGGCCACGGACTGGTCATCCTGCTCGGCATTGGGCAGGGGGATACCGAAGAACAGGCCAGATTCTTGGCAGAGAAAATCGGGACACTCCGCATCTTTGAGGATTCCGCCAGCAAATTCAACCTGTCCCTTTTGGATGTAAGCGGAGCGGCAATCGTCGTCTCGCAGTTTACTCTCTACGGCGACACCCGCAAGGGGCGCCGCCCCTCCTTTTCGGAGGCGGCCCGGCCCGAGGTCGCCGCGCCGCTCGTGGGAAAATTCGTCGAATTTCTGCGCGCCCTGGGTGTCCCGTCACAGACCGGCATCTTCGGTGCTCATATGTTGGTCGAGATCGAAAATGATGGCCCAGTGACGATCTGGCTTGAAAAATAGCCATTATGCGGTCACGCAGCGCAACCTGGGAGTGGCTAATTTTGTGAGCTAACCACTATCTTGACCTCAGAGCCCACACAGCTGCCCGAGGAGAGCACGGAGGTTTACCTTCGTTTTTATTTCTGCAAACTTCTTGTTCTTGTCATCCAGCAGGGGGCCGTGGTGATGCTTTTTAGCTCGCGTTTTAGCCACTCCCCGCAACCCCCCGCTGTCAACCCACCGCTTGACGATATAGAAAGGTTGTGCTAGTATCACCCTAGAATCCAATAAAAGGAAGACCGTTCTTAAGGAGGAAACCATGGTCAAGAAAATATCGTTGATTTTCATACTTGGTCTGGCAGCCATGCTGTTGCTCGTTGCCTG
>JAPLGV010000359.1 GCA_026389975.1 Chloroflexota bacterium | reverse complement strand
AAGTTATGGCCTTTCCGATCAAGTTCATCCCATCGCGGCCCCAGTGGTCCAACTATTTGAATATCCTGTATTACCCCCCCTTTAGCTCGGCTCTCTTGCGCACATTTGGATTGGGTATCACGACCGCGGCCATCACCTGCGTTACCAGCGCGATGGCAGGCTACGCCTTTGCGCGCATCGGCGGGAAAGCCAGCCGGAACCTGTTCAAGGTTGTCATTGTCCTGTTGATCGTCCCCTACATCGTGACGTTGCTGCCTCAATTCGTCCTGTATGCCAGATTGAAATTGGTCAACACCTATTGGCCCTGGTACCTGGCAGCCCTCGGAGCAACGAACCCCCTGTATATATTCCTGTATCGCCAGTTCTTTCTAGGATTCCCGTTTTTCAGGGTCATCCTTCCCAATGCCAAGCCAGCCATCGCCACCATATTCATTTTTGCCTTCAACGCCATATGGGGAGACTACATCATGCCGACCATGTTCCTGAACGACCCGAGCAAAATGCTGGGATCTGCCCTGGCTATTGGTTTTGGACCTCGGGTTCCAGCCATCTTCCTGGCCGCGACGGCAATCTATATTATTCCTGCTGTATTGCTTTTCTTAATTATTCAGAAGAATATTCAAAAGGGTTTTCTCTTCAGTGGGTTCAGATGATAATTTTCCAAACGAGGTGCCAAGATGATTGTCGGAGCATGGATCCACGAGGGCGACGGCATGACCGTCGAGCAACAAATCCCGCTGGCGGCCCAGAGCGGTATGGGCTCGATCCGCAGTTACGATTTTAGTTACGCTCAAAGGGCAGCCCCGGCCCTCCAACGGCACAACCTGAGCCTGTTGGCCGGCATGCACGTCGATGGGCGAGAGCTGGTTGGAAATTGGCATTCCCAACTGCGCCTGGAGGAACTGGAAGCCTATCACCAGCTGGGGGTCCGGCTGGAAGCAATTTGCGTGGGCAATGAATTGCGCGAATGCGGGGATGAGCCCGGAAAAAAGAAATTTACCGACCATCTGGCTCATAATCTCGCCAACCTGCTCACTACCTACCGGACATGGCTGGATGAGCATGGATTTTCAACCCCGCTCACCTATGCCATGGAAGGCATTGTCTTTGATGGAACAGGAAATTTCCTCGATTGGGTCTGGCCGGTGGTGGAGGCTTGCGATATCGTCGGGGTCAATTCATACCCAATGGACGCAGCCGGCTGGTTCACCTTCAACGCCTTTGAAGAGAGCCGCCGCTTCCTGCGCGACCCGGGCATACGCCGGGCGCGCCTAGCCGAATATGAAGCGCACTTCCGCCTCCTGCTGGAACAGTTGAAGAAAGCCGGGAAGCCGTTGCTGCTCACCGAGACCGGTTTCCCCTCCGCCATCGGTTATCGCCGCGAAGGAGAACGCTTGATCGTTCCTGAAAGCGACAATGCCCGTTACGGCGAAGCCATGCAGGAATTCCTGACTCTGATCCACCGCCTGGATGATGAATATGGACATCCGATCCGCGGGCTGTATTTCTACGAATGGCGCGACAATCTGCATCATGACAAGATCTGGAACGTCGAAGGCAGCCCGATCCACACTGCATTCGGGTTATGTGACCGCCAGGGTATGCCGAAGATGGATATCAGGGCCCTTCTCGAAAACATGAAATAAAGAGTAATGCATATTCGCTGAACTTGGAGCGTGAATACTCCGCGAATAACCCCCTTCCAACTTTAGTCTTTTTCACAAGAAGCAATAGGTGCATGATGAAAATCTTAGTAATTTCCTCAAGTCCAAACAAGGACGGACTCACAGCCGCCTGCGCCGCGGCGGCTGCGAAGGGAATTCGCGCCATGGGAGGCGAGGCGGAGGAAATCCGTCTGAATGACTTGAAAATCGATAAATGCCATACCTGCAACGACGGCTGGGGCACGTGTCTAGCAGAGCACCGTTGCCAGGAGGAAGACGACTTCCAGGCCTTGCATGCCCGCCTGGCTCAGGCGGATGGGTATGTGCTGGTGACGCCAGTTTACTGGGGCGAGATGAGCGAATCGGCCAAAGCCTTTTCCGACCGGCTACGCCGTTGCGAGGCGACGCGCGAGCGAGGAGAAAGTCTCCTGTTCAATAAACCGGTCATCGCCGTGGCAGCCGCGGGAGGCAGCGGCGGGGGCATGATCACCTGCCTGTTGAGCATGGAGCGCTGGATCCAGCACGTGCAGGGGCGCGTCTTCGACCTCATTCCCGTCAACTGCTGGAGCCGGGGATACAAACTGGTTGCCATCCGCGCTGCCGGGCGGGCGATGGCGCGCGAAATACAATCTGATAAAGGATAAGGAGACCATGTCCCATCCAGATCACCTCCCTCTGACCGGTTCATGGCGTTTTGCGATCGACCCTGAGAAAATTGGCGAAACAAGGGGTTGGTCTGCTGCTGATTTCGACGATTCTGCCTGGCGGGAAGTGACCGTCCCGCACACCTGGAATGTCATGCCAGACCACGCCCGCTACGAGGGCATTGCCTGGTACCGCCGCCTCTTCATCTGCCCCCCGGAGGCAAAAGAGGCACATCTCCGCCTGCGCTTCGATGCTGTTTTCTACCTGGCACGTGTCTGGCTGAATGGCAATTATTTGGGTTCCCACGAAGGGGGATACACGCCCTTTGAATTTAACATCTGTGACCATGTCCGGCCCAGAACCGAAAACGTAATTGCCGTGCAGGTGGATAATGCGCGCTCTACTGACCGTTTACCTGCGCATCTATATGAGGGACATTCCTACGGATGGAACAACTATGGCGGCATTGTCCGGGACACGAAGCTGCTCCTGACCAGCCGGACCTTTATCGCCGCCCAGCGCGTGGTCGCCATTCCCCACCTGACGGGCGTGGATGCGGCCGATAGCGCCTCGATTTCCGTCGCCGTCACGCTGCGGAATACATCCGACAAGCCGTTCACAGGCTGCCTGAGCGCCGAGATTCTGGATGATGCGGGTGGGCAATCCGCAGCAGTTGTTTCGCCAACCCCTTCACTCTACCTTGGGCCAGGCCAAACGACGGTCGCTCCGCTGGAGGTAAATCTTAGCGCACCAAAACTCTGGCATTTCGACCATCCCAATCTGTATCGCTGGTCAACGCGTCTGCTGGACACCCATGGCCAGGAAGTGAACCGTGATGAGGTCGTATTTGGCGTCCGCAAAGTGGAGTTGAAGGAGAATCATTTTTATCTCAACGGGGAGCCGATGCGGCTGGCAGGCTTGAGCCGTCATGCCAATGTGCCGGGCTACGGTCTGGCGGAGACTGAGTCAATCATGACCGCCGAGTTCGATGATCTGAAAAGGCTGAACATGGTCATCGGCCGACCGGTGCATTATCCGCAGCACGAATACATCTACGATACCTGTGACCGCAAGGGCATCCTGCTCAGCCCCGAACTTCCGGCCTGGCAACTCACTGCCGGTCAAATGGCGGACGAGCACATGCGCCAACTGGCCCGGCAGCAGCTGGCCGAGATGATCGCCGCGGCTGCCCATCATGCCTGTGTGTGGGCGTGGAGCGTGGGTAACGAACTCGAGTCGGATACAGTCGCCGGGCGCGCTTATGTGCACGACATGATTGCATTCGTCAAATCGCTCGACCCCACCCGCCCGGTCAGCTTTGCCTCCTATCACCTGCTGGTCGGCCGTCCATGGGGCGACGCGACCATCCATTCCGATTTCGTGATGATGAACCAATACTTCGGCACCTGGCACGGCCCGAAGGACAGCCTGGAACCCGCGCTGGATACCGTCCATTTGACCTGGCCCGATAAACCGGTTTTTATCTCCGAGTTTGGCTTTGCTCCCCACTGGGAGAAAATTGAAGGCCCGGCTATCATAGACTCATCTCAGTATTATCATATTCCCGAGGATGCATCCGCAGATTCCCCTGAAGCGGATGCACAACGCCAGAATGTAATCCGCGACCAGATGGCTGTTTTTCGGAAAAAGCCCTACGTTGCCGGGGCGGTTTTCTGGGATTACCGCGGTGGTATGGGCGTGGTGGATGATCACGGCCGACCGCGGCCATCCTGGCGGACATTGCATGAGGAATTTGCGCCACTGATGATCGAGGCGGTGGATTTCTCCTTCCCGAAGGAAGATCAATGCAAGGTGAACCTGTACCTGCGTACGCGCGGCCCGGTTGACATTGATCTGCCTGCTTATACACTCAGGAATTATCGAATAAACTGGGAGTTGAGTTCCCCTGGCGGAAGCCGGATTAGCACACACGGGGAGATCGGGCTGCCGGTCCTGTCCCCCGGATCCTCCCACAAACTGACCATAAAAACGACCCGGCCGCCGAAGGGATATCGGTTCCGCCTGAACGTGCTCCGCCCGACCGGTTTTGCAGCCATCGAACGGGAATTCGAGCTGCCATAATAAATGGAGATCTTAAATGGACAAAACCGCTGCTCATCATATTTTGATCACCGGCGCAGATAAAGGCCTGGGGCTAGCCCTGGTCTCCCGGTTC
>JAPLGV010000354.1 GCA_026389975.1 Chloroflexota bacterium | reverse complement strand
GCGGGTCGGCGTTATCGGCCTGGATGAACAGGCCGCCTTCCGGGAAATCTTCGCCGAAGGGGGCGCGGTCCACACCGATAACACACCAGCTGTTTTGGGCAAAGAGATGCACGGTGGCGCGCCCGATTCCGCCCGCCGCGCCGGTGATCAAGACAGTTTTGGTTTCTGACATAGTCAATCCTGTTCCACATCCTGGAATGGCATCCCGAGGCCTTCGACCAGATTCTTGATCGTATTCCAATGCACCCGCTCCCAAGCGGCGGGACTGGAATTGGCATTATGCGGAGCCAGCATAACGTTATCCATCTGTTTGAGGGGACTGTCGGCAGGCAGCGGTTCGATCTCGAACAAATCCAAAGCTGCGCCGCCAATTGTACCCGCTTTCAACGCCGCCACCAGCGCCGTCTCGTCCACGATGGGGCCGCGGGCAGTGTTGACCAGGATCGCATTCGGGCGCATCAGGCTCAGGGTCCGGGCATTGATCAGATGGCAGCTGGTTGGATTCAGGTCGCAGTTCAGAGAGACGAAGTCGGCGCGAGCAAGCAGATCGTCCAGCGTTGTCATTTCCACGCCGGTTTCGGCGATGAAAAAGTGGTCTATCTCGACGATGTCGTTGCCCAGGAGCTTCATCCCAAATGCATGCGCCCGGCGAATGACGGTCTTGCCGATCGTCCCCACACCAATCACGCCGAGGGTGCACTCGTGCAGGGCCTTGCCGGGAATTTTCTCCCACACGCCGGCTTTCATGGCCCTGTCCATCCATGGCAGGCGGCGGGCGAAGTCCAGCAGGTAGCCCATCACCGAATCAGCAACGGGCAGGGTAAACGCATTGGGTGTGCGGCAGAGTTTCACGCCCAGGCGCTCGCAGGCGGCGGAGTCAATCGAGTCCACGCCAGTGCCCCACTTGGAGATGACTTTCAGACGCGGCGCACAGGCTGCGAGGACCCGGGCGCTGTAGCGGTCGTCGCCGCAGATGGCGCCGTCAAACTGACCGGCATATTTCAGCAGGTCGGCTTCTTCGAGGCGTTCGTGTACCTCGGGCGTGATCAGGTCCAGCCCGTACCGTTCCAGCACCAGGTGGAAGCGGGCGAGGGATGAGAGCATGTAAGGGGCAGAGAAAAGAATGGTGGGCATAGGCAGTCTAAGGGTTCAAACACGGATTCGGGGTTTCCTGGAACTCGTAGATATTGGGGACGGGCGAATAGTAACTCGTGTCGTTCAGTAGAGGATAGTCGGCGCCCAGATAGACGTCCAGCAAGAGGCGGAAGGTATTGACCGGCGAAATGGTCGGATAGAGCAGGTCGTTATAGCCGGGCAGGTAGTAGGCATTAAGAATTTTGAACTTGCCAGCGCCAGTCTGCATCCAAGGGGCGTGGTCACCCTGCAGGATGATAACCGGCGGCATGGATGACTTGCTCAGCAGCGTAGACAGGGCCGTTTCCAATTGGCTGCTGATGTACTCAGCCTGATTAACGTAGCCAAGAGTGTAAGAATCGGCAGTATATCGGCGATTTTCGTCCAGGAACGCAGCCGGGTCGGTAAGCGAGCCATCCGGTCCAAAGACGAACAACGGATGCGGCGAGATGATATGGATGAAGACAAATTTCGGCCCGGGCATGTGCGCCAGTTCGTCCATGCTGTTAAGGATGAGGCGGGCGCGCGCGCGGTAACGCTGGCCGTCAATCTGGTCGAGATTGATCCAGCCCAGGTCCTCGAAGTGACGGGCCGGGGTTGTACGGATCAGCAGAGTCTCGAAGCCGGTCATCTCCGACCAGACCGGGGAGGGAGCCAGGTACACATCCGCGTCCGTGATTTCACTCCAGGCAAAGCCGGTAGCGAAGGCGACTGTCTTGTACCCGACACTTTCCAGTTCATAACGCACGGTGCTTTGACTGATGGAAGCCCACAAGGTACCGCGGCCAATATGGCCAGGCTGGAAATCATCGTCCAGGTTCTGCAGGTAATCCATATTGAGCGACGAAGCCATCGAAACATCGGTACTGTTGTAGTTGCTCTGGCTGCAACTCGCCACGTAGAAGCCCATCTCCCGCAGGCGCAGGGTGAATGCAGAGTTGTCATACTTGAAGGCCTGGAGCAATAAATCAGAACGACCGTAAGAGTCGGGAATAATGTAGTAAATATCCGGCAATGTCTGTCCTGCGGGGACGTTCAAGGCCTGCACCGGGGCGCGGTCGTCAACTGGACCACCGCCGATCCGCTGCGGGACCGACCACCAGATCACCTGGACCAGCGCGACCAGCACCAGGCCGAGCGAGACGATATTCAACCCCACGGCAGCTTTCTTGAACCTGGTCTTGCGCCGCCCCGCCCAAGCCAGCGCCAGGGCTGACAGGGCCAGCCACGCACCAAGCATCCAGGCGGTGAGGTGGGGAACATCCCACTTTTCGGAAATCAAGTCGTAGGCGTGACCGTAAGTAAAGAACAATACCGTCAGCGCGGCGGTGGCAAACGCTGCCCGGTGCCAGCTCCGGTAAATCAACCGGAAGAACAGGAAGAACACCGCCGCGGCCGCGACAGAAATCACCAGTGGACAGATCCCGGCGGTATAGCGGACTTCGAAAACATTGTAGGAAAGCAACGCCAATACCGGATAAGCGGCGAAGGTGACGAAGTACCAGGGAGCTTTAAAAATTTTATCGAGGCGTTTTTTCATGGTGATGGCCTAAAGCCACGAATACTCTGTTTCCTTTGAGATAAAGTTATTTCGTGCGCTGTTTCATCAACAAATCGGTGATGGCAAAGTCAAGTTCTTCGTCTATATCCCAGGCTTCGGCCGCGTCCATCTCGAACATCAACGGCCTTTCGCCGAGACGGTTGTGCCGCCGGGACAGGTTTTTGCGGGTGAAGATATACAAGCACGAATTCTCTTCGTAGACCGGCGGCAGGTCCTGGGTCTGGAACAGGATATTTGGGTCGTGGTTGAGGGCGTGACCATGCTGGTCATACAGACGAGTTTGGAGACGCGTCACCGAGAAGAGCGAATCGTGGGCTGGGAAGTCAGACAGGATAGTCTGGATGGCACGCGAGACAGTGGCGGGTTTGAGCAGCGGGTTGGTGCTGTGGGTCTGGATGTAGAAATCCGCTTCCACCTGGGATGTATCGTACAGCAAAATCTCGTTCATCGGGATGGCATCGGCACGCAAATGCTCAGGGCGCGGCAGGAGTCGCACCTGCGGGAAGTCACGCCGCAGGCCGTCCAGGATCGGTTCGGAGTCGGTATCCACAACAACCGTGGAAATCTCCGGAACGGCCAGCAATGTTTCGATGATGTGCTGGTAAAGCGGCTTCCCCGCCAGCGGACGGTAGTTCTTGCCGGGGACGCGTTGCGAGTGGTGGCGCATGGGGACAAGGGCAGCGAGTTTGGTCATAGATCACTCATTATACCGAATCGGCTCGACCTCGCGCGGTGCGGGCTTTTCGAGCATCTCCATCCCGTGCGGATAATAGAACGTCTGCCGCAACTGCCAGTTCCATTCCAGCGAGCGACGGTAGCCCTGGTAGGTGCCCCAGAACTGCGCCGCCCGAAACCAGAAAATGCTGAGGGCGCTGTGCCAGAAAACCCGCTGGCGGGCGGCGTGCCACAGGTCGCTGGTGATGTTGGCCGAAGCCATGCGAACGAAGTCGTTCAGGCTGAAATGCGCCTCCGGGTAGATCCGCTTGAAGGCCATTCCCTCGCGCCGGTAGCGGTTCAGCACGCTGCGCGGTGATTCATTATGCACATGCACCACTTCCGCCTCGGCCACATACGACACATGACACCCCGCACTCCGCACTTCTTTTGCCCAGGCCAAGTCTTCCAGTCCGGTCAGCGACTCGTCGTAAGGGTGCGCCTTCCAGACCGAAAGCCTGATCGCCGCGTTGGCGTTGTTGCAGAAGGGATGGCTTTGGCATGCGGACGATTCTTCCGGAAACCAGCGGGCAAAAATCTGATGCTCTGAAAACTTCGAGTTCTCATCGCCGCGCTGCTTGCCATAGGTCAGGACAACCGCCGGGTCCGCGAACGGTTCGAGCAGGCGCTCCAGCCAGTCCGGGTAGACCGGGTAAACGTGGGCGCTGGCGATGGCAACCAGGTCACAGGTCGCGGCAGCCAGTCCCAGATTCAGGGAACACCCGAAGGTAAACTCCGCCGGGGGGATGTGCACCACCGTGGCTCCGTACTGCGCGGCAATGGCCGCCGTGGCGTCGGTCGAACCCGAGTCCACCAGGATGATTTCCACATTCTGCATGGTCTGGCGGCGCACCCCCTCCAACAGCCGCCCGATGTGCCGTTCCTCGTTGAAGGCGCGCACCACCAACGAGCAGCTAGACATCCAGTTCAAACCGTTTGCCGTGCAAGAGTCCATCCAGCAGGGTGCGCAAGGTGGGCGACTGCTCCAGTTCGTGGAACGAAAACTTTTTGAGGCGGACGAAACCCGGCGCTTGCGTGGATTCGACGAACTCGCCGAATGGCAGCGAGAACCGGTAATAACGGTAGTACATAAACCGGCGTGTCCGCCGGATTGCTCCTTCCGGGACCTGTAAACTGTCCGCCGTTAAAAAGGCGTTCAGCCGCTGGAGGTAGGACCCGCGCTCCGGCTCGAAAAAAGCTGTCCCGTAATCCGTGAACGGGGAGCGCGCCGCACATAACGCCGGGACACCCAGCAAAGTGGATTCCAGGCTGATGGTGGAGTTGTAGACGAGGATGAACTTTGCCGCCCGCACCAAATCATACGAACTGAGGCGCTCCTGCGGGGGAATGAAGACCACGTTCTCGAGGGCAGCGGCACCGCTGTGTTCCATCCACATCGCCACACTCTCGCGACTGGCCTTGCCGGGCCGGGCCTCGTCGGGGTGGGCGCGGACGATGAAAAGCGTCTCCGGGTTAGCACGGATGACTTCGAGCAGGGTGTCCAACCAGTCGAACATATCCCGGAAGGCCACGTTGGCATGCAGTTGGCTGGTATCGAAAATAACGTTGGTGAAAACCGCCACCGTTTGCCGATGGGTAGCAATTTTCGCCTTGAGCGCCTCGCTCAAATCATGGATCTCATGCCAGAACTGGACGCCTGCCATGCTGAAGTCACCCTGCCAGCGTTTCTGCAGGTCAGCATCCAGGCGGGCGTTCTGCTCCGGGGTGAGTTCCACATCGGGGATGGTGATGGGAAACATGGTAGCCTGTCCCTCGACGAAATAGCCGCTGAAAGGCTGGAAACCCGACTCGTGGGTAACAGCGCGCACCCCGCGCTGCTGGCACAGCCAGAAGGCGGTCGTTTCGGGGAAGTGCATGCCGTTAAAAAGAACGGCCGCCTGCGGCTTGACGGTCTCCATCAAGATATTGAATTCGCGCGCCACGTTCCAGGCCGAGAGCATGAACTCGCGGCACAGGAAACGGGTCGGTTCATCGTCGGTGAGGGCTTGCAGTCTCAGCCGCCAGCGGAGTGAAGGTAGCACCAGCACGCCGAGTGGAATATATCCGAAGCCATCCGGCAGAGGATGTTCGTAGCGCAAGAGTTCATCGAGGCATAAGTCTTTGAGCGCGGCGGAAAGTTTTTCATCCTGCTGATATGTGAACCAGCGCGTCTCCGCACCGGTAAAGTTCGCCCGCGACTGGCGGATGCACATCCCGCACGGCATGGGGCGCGAGGGGTCGGTCTCGTCGGTGCCGAGCACACAACGGCTCATTCCTGCCTTGCAAACGAAATGGACAACCGGAGTCCCGACCAGCCGCACGGCCCAGGATGCAAGTAGAGAAAAGGCCGCGTTCTGGCTGAGGCCTGAGAGTCGCGTGGATGCGTTGAAAAAGAGAACAGGCCTCCGGCGCTGCCGTGATCGATCAGTCGAACGGTCCGGTGCGAATCGGGCAGAACGCCTCACCTGCCACGCTAAAGCAACGAGGCGCGCCAGTTCAGCGGCTCGTCGCATGCGGCGGGAGAGGCTGTCAAAAAGCGGGGGCATTAATCCTCAGCCACCACACGGCGCAGTTTCTTGAGCGAGGACAATTCGCTGTCGTAGACATGTTTGACACCGTCGCCCAGCGAGGCTTCGGCTGTGCGCACATACTTGACCAGCCGCTCAAAGCCGCTCGGCTCCACTGAGGCAGCCTGATCGGAGCCCCACATGGCCCGGTCGAGGGTGAGATGGCGTTCGATCATGCAGGCGCCCAGGGCCACCGCCACCTGTGGCGGGACAAGACCGACCTCATGGCCGGAATAGCCAACCGGGCAGGGGAACTCCTCCCGGAGAGTCTGGATCATGCGCAGGTTGAGTTCCTCGGGTTCGCACGGGTAGGTGCTGGTGCAGTGGGTGATGACCAGGTTCTCGGTCCCGACCACCTTGACCGCCGCACGGATCTGCTCCATGGTGGACATGCCGGTGGAAATTACTAGCGGGCGTCCCGTCTTGCGAACATGGCGCAACAGGTTATGGTCGGTGATGGATGCCGACGGGATTTTGTAAGCAGGGGTATCGAACTGCTCGATGAAGTCCACCGCCTGCTCGTCCCAGACCGAGGTGAACCAGTCAATGCCTTTTTCCTTACAAAACCGGTCAATCTCGTGATATTCTTTTTCGCCAAATTCAACCTTGTACCGGTAATCCAAGTAGGTGATGTAGCCCCAGGGCGTCTCGCGCATCTGTTTCTGCTGTTCGAGCGGTGTGCAGATCTCGGGAGTGCGTTTCTGGAACTTGACCGCGTCCACCCCAACGTGGGTGGCGGCGTCAATCATCTGCTTGGCAATTTCCAGGTCGCCATTGTGATTAATGCCGATTTCAGCAATGATGTAGGTCGGATGACCGTCGCCGACTATTTTGTTACCGAGTCTGACTTCGCGTTTCATGTGATTACCTTTCTCTACTCTAAGGAAGTTCAATTTGTGACATGCTGCTATGGC
>JAPLGV010000030.1 GCA_026389975.1 Chloroflexota bacterium | reverse complement strand
GGGTGAAAGAAAAGAAAGCTGGCAAGAAGATCCAGGCAGGTTTACCGAGGTTCAAGTCGAAGAAGAACGGGTTAGGCAGCTTCCGGCTGACAGGTTTCCTCCCGCAGTTCAATAGAACCCTCCGTAAAATATAGGATCGAAAGACTTTGGCAACCAGCCTCGCATAAGTGGTGCTATTTCACCACTACTGCCTGGTTACGCGCGCGGAGTTCCGAGATGTTCTGCCGCAGTCTGACCAGGGTATTCTCAGCCTTGTCGATGCGCTCACGCTCACTGCGGACGTAGCGGGTGTAGGGGGCGACGCCATCTTTCAGGCGGGCGATGGCATTTTCGCTCTCGTTGCTGAACTGGGTGGTCAGAGAGCTGAGCAGCTTTGTGCGCAGGCTGAGCATTTTCTCTTTAAACCTGTCTTTGGCCTGTTTGCGCTTGAAGGGGATCACGAAAAAGCCCAGGATGGCCAGGGTGCTGGCGGCCAGGATGCCGGTGATATCCAGGGTGGAAGAGAGGACGGCTATGGTGACCAGCGCCCCCAGACCCACAGCTCCGACTTCCAGCAGAGCGGTCTGGGCCACGGCGGCCTCGACGCTGGCGGCCAGTTCGCTGGCTTCTTTGTCCCGGTCGTAGCTCTCCACAATGGTCTGGACGGTTTTGCCGACGGTGTCGATCAATTCACGCCGGCGGCTCTCACGCGGAGCGTAGCTTTCGCCGACCATGTGGTCCAGGTTCAGCGCCCGGCGGCGTTGCAGGTAGCTCATGACTTGCTGCCATTCGTGCAGGTCTTTCTGCACCAGCCAGTCGATCAGGCGCTGGACCTGATCTTCGATCTGCTGCGGGACGTCGGCCAGGACCTGCTTTTCGAACTGGGCCCGGACCTTGTCGCCGCGCACCAGGTTCTGGACGTTGGTCAGGCGCATAGTGCTGTCAAAGAAGTCGAGGCCTCGCTGTTCGAGACGGTGCAGGATGTTCTCGACTTCGGCCAGGCGTGGAGGAAGTTCATTGTGCAGTTCGCGCTCGTACTCTGTGATGACGGTTTCCAGGGCGGTGGCGGTCTGTTTGTCTTCATCCAGGGCTTCGGCCTGGGCTGCCAGGGATCGTCCGGCCTGGTCGCCCAGGTGTTCGGCCACCCCCAGCGGGTTGTTGAACTTGAGCTGGAGCCGGGTGGTGTCGTCGAGGGTGGCGCTGACGAACTGCTCCAGGTCGTCCAGTCGGCTGGCGCTGCGCAGACGGGCACGTTGTTCGGGGTCCGGTTCGGATTGGGCGCGCTGAGCCAATTTGGCGGAAACAGGATACAACTGAGGTTGATCGCCAAGTATCTTGGCGGTGTGTTTTAGGATGAAGTCGCGGACTTCCTGCAAGGCAGAGTCGTCTTCGAAGATGTCCACCTTATTCAGAACAAAGACTACTTTCTTCCCCCAAGTCAGGATGCGTTCCAAGAATTGTCGCTCGCTTTCGGTCAGGGGATGGTCGGCAGAGGTGATGAACAGAACCAGGTCACTCCGAGGAACGAACTCGTCCGTCAACCGCTCGTGATGGCGGATGATGGCATTCGTACCTGGTGTGTCCACAATGTTCAATTCTTTCAGGAGCGGCAGGGGGTAGGTATAGATGGCAAAGTTTTCATCGACTACTTGTTCGGCGGCCTGTTCGCCCCACTTGACCAGGGTGACGCGCGATGTGGTGGGGGTGGCGCCTTCGGCCAGCACTTTTTGTCCGAGCAGAGCGTTGATCAAGGCACTCTTGCCAGCGTTGAACTCGCCAGCGACGACGATCAGGAAAAGTTCGTCCAGTTGCAGGATGGCTTTCTGCAGGCTGTCCAGAGCTTCGCGCGGCAGATCGAACTCGGCCAGGGCGAGTTGGAACCCAGCCAGGGCTTCTTTTTCGTCGCGCAGGAAATGGGCTTGCTGATCGGTGAGTACGGACTGGTGCATGGGCTTCTCCTTATACTGCTGCTTGCATAAATCCATGAACTTTTCTATATCGAAAGGCTCGAAAATAACGGGATTTCGGTTCGAATATTTACGTGGTAGTCCCGGTTCCAGCACGGGACGCAGTACCCTGTAAAAGCCGACAGGCTGTTGTTATTCCTGAAATTCCAGTTCGATCCAGGTGGCCTCGTAAACTACTTCCCGGTAACGAGCCAGACGTATATTCTGGCTGGCGTACTGGGTGGTCAACTCGGCTTCTAACCGGCGAATATGAGATTGCAATTCAATGACTTGTCTGCGCAGGCGCAGGATCGCCTCAGCGGCAATCTCGTCGACCCCCAGATCGTCCTGTAAACGGCGCTGGCTGCGCGACTCATAGCCTTCGTATGGACCATACCAATATCGTTTTGGGGATGGATTTTCGGGAATCATGCTATTACCTCATTTGGGATGCGGTTAAGAACGGTTTGGCCGGGAGGAGGCCAACTTGCGGATGCTATTAACCTCCTGGTCGGTCAGCGGGTCGGGCAGCACCAGCCTGACCAGGGCAAACAGGTCGCCGCGCGTTTTGGGATCACCCAGGTGGGGCATGCCCTTGCCGCGCAGGCGGAAATTCCGCCCAGCATTGGTCCGGGGGGGAATCTTCAGTATCAGCGGCCGCTCCAGGGAGGGGATGCGGATTTCACCACCGGCAATGGCGGTGAAGATATCGACCGGCACCTCCAGGTGTAAGTTATCCCCTTCGCGCTCGAAAGTTTCATTGGTTAGGATGTGCACGATCAAATACAGATCTCCAGCCGGCCCACTGTTGTGGCCCGGCTCCCCCTGACCTGCCAGGCAAACTCGTGATCCGTTGCGCACACCAGGTGGAATACCGGCTTTGATGCGGTGCCCATCTATTTCCAACAGGCGCTCTGCGCCATGAAAAGCCTCTTCCAGGGTCAGATCGACTTCGTACTCGACATCCCGTCCACGACGTGGGCTGGGCGGAGTACCTCGGCCACTGCCTCTGCCGCGGCTGCGCGCCTGGCCAAAGATATTGGTGAAGAAGTCGGAATACGGCGATGCGCTTCCGAATAGGTCTTCCAGGTCTTCGGGATTGGCGTATTGGACGTGCACCCCCTGGCCAGGTTGAGCTGACCAGTTTTGCCAGTCGAAATCCTGTTGGCGACCGCCCGTCTGCTGCCATTGCTGGTATTGAGTACGCAACTCATCATACTTCTTACGCTGTTCCGCATTCGACAGAACCTGGTAAGCCTCATTAATCGTCTTGAATTTCTCTTCTGCTTCTTTATTACCCGGGTTTACATCAGGGTGAACTTTGCGGGCCAACTGGCGATAGGTCTGCTGGATGACCTTCTTTTCGGCGTTCGACGGTACACCTAAAATTCCATAATAATCCTTAAAGTCCATCGGGCGCCTTCTCATTCATCTGTTCTCTGGGAATCGCCGTGGTGATGGGGTAAATAGGGGATGTTGGGTGGGCAAAGCCCGCCCACACCCCTCGTATCTTTCCCTCTATCACGGGAATACCCAGATGGACAACTAGCCGGCTGATGCCCAACTGCTCGCTCAAGCTAAACTCGCTGGGCAGCATGTC
This sequence comes from Chloroflexota bacterium, assembly GCA_026389975.1. Lineage (GTDB taxonomy): Bacteria > Chloroflexota > Anaerolineae > Anaerolineales > Villigracilaceae > UBA877. The sequence goes on along the minus strand of JAPLGV010000030.1, from coordinate 8,263 downwards.
GCCCGGCTTCAATTCGCCGCTGGTAATCAAGGCCTTCACCGCCTCCTTGATCTGGTGGTAATACGGTACAGCGGACTGCTTATTGAAAATTATGTTCAACGCCTTACCTCACCAGGTCTGTAGCCGTGATTGCCGATCACGTCTACAGATGCAGGTCTCCTAAAGGACGGCCAGATTCGGGGTCCCAACCGAACTCGGCATAAGCGCCGGCCAACAGGGTAGGTATATCCGGCACATAACCCGCTGAGCCGCCCTCTTTAAGTGGCTTGAGCAACAGGTCAGGCAGTCGGTCGTTAGCCTTGGTCAGCCCAAGCTTGAAGTTCATCAGGCGTTTGATGTTGACGATGCGCTTGCCCAACGTCATCAAGTCTTCTGCTTCCAGGCCCCAGCCGGTGGCCGCGTTTATCGCTGCCAGAAGTGGCCGGACGCCCGGGTTTTCGAACTGGCACAAGGTGAGAGAATTATACAGGTTGCGCCAGGCTTGCAAGCGTGCCGCGGTGCGGCCCTTTTCAATAGTATTATCATGCCGGTCGCCTGGCTCGAGGCTGACTTCTTCAAGATTACTTTGACCCAGGTCGAGGCTGAACATGTCGCCCTCCATGTGGCAGGCGCCGCGGGGAGAGAGGGCATAGGTTACAGCCATGCCCAGGTAAGCACGTGGCTCGTGCATGGGCACTTCTAACCGGTTTACGGTGGCCGAAAGCTCCGGCACTCCAGCACGCTCGGCCAGGGCGGCGTTGCCCTCGGCCAGCACGGCGCCAAAACCCTCACAGCGAGCAGTCAGCTCGATCAGGCGGAAGACCGTCTCGGCGTCGCCATAACGAATTTCCAAGCCCCCCGTATCCGCCGTGGTGAGCAAACCGCGCTCGAACAGTTCGCAGGCCAGGCCGATAGTCACTCCCATGCTGATAATGTCCATGCCGTAGAGGTTACACAGGTGCCCGGCGTGAATCACAGCTTCCAAGTCGAAGATCATCAGCAGAGAGCCCAGCGCCCCCACCGTCTCGTACTCAGGCCCATCCACCTTGGAATCGTTATAGGTAGGGGACCGCGTTTCCCGCCCGCAAGCGATCACGCATTTATGGCAGGCGGTATTGCGCGTGAGATACTTTTCAGCCAGGTCAACTCCGGAGAGATTGTCAGCTGGCGCGTATTCGCCCAACTGGAAGTAACGGATGGGCAGGTCGCCTAACATATGGCTCAGGTTCACATAGCCAGCAGTACCGTAGGCGCGCAAGGATTGGGCGGGAAAGTCTTCTTTATACAGCGCCAGGATCTGGTTGGTGACAGCCCTGAATTCTTCAGGGGCATACAGCGGGACCTTGCCTGTGCCACGGGCGGCGATCGCTTTGAGGTTCTTGGAGCCCATCACCGCGCCCAGGCCGGTGCGCGCGGAAAATCGGCCGTGGTCGTTAGCGATGCCGGCCAGCTTGACCATATTCTCGCCTGCCAGCCCGATGCAGGCCACGCGCACTTTCGGGTCGCCCAGCGCCTCGCGTAGGCGGGTTTGTGTGGCGTAGATGTCGCTGCCCCACAGATCGCCGGCTGTATGCAGCGCAGCTTGCCCTTCAACGATCGATAACCACACCGGCTGCTCGGCCTTGCCGGTGATCAGCACGCCATCGTAGCCGGCATAACGCAGCTCGGGGCCGAAGAAGCCACCGCTGTTGGCTTCGCCCCATATACCCGTTAGTGGTGAGCGGGCGCACACGCTATAACGCCCGGCTGAGGTCATCGACGTGCCGACCAGGGGGCCGGTCAGGAAGAACAGCGGGTTCTCCGGGCCGAGGGGGTCAGTGTTGGCGTCGAGTATATTGTATAGATAGCGCGCCGCCAGTCCACTGCCACCTACATAGTTACGGGCATAGTCTTCGTTGAGCGCTTCGTCCCACAGCCTGGATTGGTTAAGATCGACGCGCAGGAGCTTGCCCAGGTAGCCGTTCATGATTGGCTACGATCCAAAATCTGTATCGATCTGTGCTGCGACCTTAACCATCTCGTAGGTGGCCTTGGGAGTGCGTTGGACCTGCGCCAAGCTGCCCACCAGTTTGAGCTTGCCAGAGAACATGCCCTGGATGGGGTCCAACCTGCCTTCGAGGACCTTGCGCCAGGTGTTGAACGGCGCCGAGGTGTTGAAAAGAGCCTTCTGCTCATCCAAACTGCTCAATTGTCTGGCATCGGATGCTTTGCCATGCTGGAGATTAATGTATAAGTAAGTAGTATCCGGATAATCGGCATCCGGCAGGATGACAAAGATGTTATCACCCTCCCAGGTAGCGGCGGCCTGGGCGTAAGATTCGCTGGCATTCAGCTGTGCACTGAGTTCTTTGATCCATTCATCGGAGGGAAATTTGACAGCCATGCTAATCATTTCCTTTCTTAAGGAATACGCATATTTGTAAGGAAGCCAAGTATCAAACGTATCCTGGCTTCCTCATTATACTAAAACAGATTTATTCCCCCTTGGCGCTTTGGGAAACGCCGGCGCCAGCAGGGGCTGTTCCTTGCTGGAGGATGGTCGACTCCCTCATCTTGAACAACGCCAGTGCGCTCAAGAGAAGCAGCGCGGTGATGACCAGTAAAGACGAGGTGAACGACCCGGTTTTGGCATACGCCCAGCCCATGACCGTGATAGCTACTACAGAAGCCTGTGAAGCAATCATCAGGATGCCGCTGGAAGCCGGCTCGGGGGCCGGGTAGCACACTTCCACGGAGTATTGAAGTACCAGCGGAATGGCGCCCACCAGGAAGATGCCCAGCCAGATCGATGAAAGCAGCACCAGGACGAAGCCATTGAGGAACGTCAGGCCAAGCACGCCGGGCAGGCTGAGCAGCAGCGCGGCAATCAGCACCGGCTTGCGCTTACGCAGCCTGTCGGAAAGGGAGGGGATCAGCAGCGCGCCAACCACACCGGCGATCATCAACACACCGCCGGCCGTCCCGGCCTGGGTCGTCGTTAACCCTCTCACCTTGGTAATCCCTTCGATCCAGGTGGGTACCCCTTGCCAGATGGCGAAGACGACAAAAAACGCCAGGGCCAGCAGGTAGAAATCCAGCTTGGTCATGACCAGCTTCAACCCGGCGGTCATGGTAATGCGTTCCTCGTAGCCAGCCGGCGTGGGCGGATTCTCGCGGGAGAAAATGATGAACAATACGGCCGAGATGGCAGAGACGATGCCATAGATCAGGAAGGTTGTGGCAAAGCCATAGGCCTGCACCATGAACGGCGTGGCCATCAAACCGAAAGCCTGGCCGATGAACGGGCCAAGCGAACCAATGCCCACGACAGTGGCCCTTTCCTGGATGGGGAACCATTTGGCTGCGAACTTCGTGCCCGAGTTGACCATCAAGGGCTGGACGATGGCCATCGCTATTTGGCAGGTCAGAACGATGGTGTAATTGAGCGCAAAAACACCCTTTAATAGCGCGGCAACGCCCATGACCACCCCGCTGACGCCGACTGCGAAGGTGAAACCATACTTCTCGATCACCCAGGAGGCCGGCAGCGACATGACCACATATACGTACATGAAGCTCATCGCCAGGAAGCCAACCCAGAATTCGCTTACCCCCCATAGTTGGGCTGCCTGGCTGGAAACCGGCGAATAACAGATCCATAAAGCCTGCATGAGGATGTTGACAAACATCCATACCGCCAGGACCACCCAGCGGTAGCCGTATGCCTTTACTGCAGAATGTTCAACGACTGCTTGGCTTGCCATCGATCGCACCTCTTTCTCTATCCATCCTAGGCCGGAATGTCATTGCAAGAAGCACTTGCAGAGATTGCTGAGTACAGAACGCTTGCAATGACAATCGTGGTTCGGATTATCTATTCATATTCATAAGACGCTTCAACGTAACCCTTCAGGCCTTGGCGCAACATTTCGCGCCCGTCAGAGGTGGCGCCCATACCATACAGGAAACCGGTTCTGGGCACTTCGTAAGGTGGATCTTTTGCGAAGTTGACACCATCTGCCAGGTCTTTGACGAACCGCTCGGCGATACCTGGCTGGGTCTGTGGCAACGTGATACAGAAATGGAAACCGGGTGGGTTCTGGCAGCCGTTCATGCGCCAGCCCTTCTTATCCAGGTAGTCGTTTATGAAATAGGGGTCCACTACGTCGGAGGTCAGGCTGATCAAGAAGGTGGACTTACCCATGATGCGCAGCTCGGGGATCCTGGCGATACCCGCGCGCATCTTATCCGCCGCGTCCATGATGGCTTTGGCGGCTTTAAGGTAGCCTTCCTCGCCCATGCAGACCATGGCCGCCCACATGGCTGCGCTCAAGCCAGCCGAGCGGCTGCCTTGCACGGTGGGGGAGGCGTAGATTCCGCCCGGCCAGTCTTCCTGTGCGAAGAACATATAGCGGCGCAGGTCCTTATTGCGGAAGTTTATCGTCGAGGTGCCCTTGAGGGCATAACCATACTTGTGGGTGTCGCAGGAGATGGAGGTGACCCCCGGCAGGCGGAAGTCGAACACAGGTACATCGTAGCCCAGCTTTTCGATCCAAGGTAAGATGAAGCCGCCCAGGCAACCATCGACGTGCAGGCCAAGCTTGTGCTCCAACGCCAGGTCGGAGAGCTTGCTGATCGGGTCGACCACACCGTTGGGATAGGTGCCGGCTGACCCGGCCAGGGCTACCGTGTTGAGGGTGATCTGGGCGCGCATTGCCTCGACGTCGGCTTCAAAGTCCGCATTGACCGGCACGCGGACAACCTTCATACCCAGGTAATGTGCAGCCTTCAGGTGGGCGGGGTGGATGGTCATCGGGGCAACGACCTCCGGTGCGGTGATGCCTTTCTCCTCGCGGCCCCACTCGCGATAGACAAACATGGCATTGTAGATGCTTTCCGTGCCGCCCGAGGTGATTGCGCCGGCTTCCTCGTCATAACGATTGACCTTGCTCACCTCTTCGCCATGTAGCATCTTGCCCACCATGGCCAGCACTTCGGCCTCAAATTTGGTCCCGCTCGGGCATAGGTCCCGCTGCATGATGTTGATAGAGGAGTACATGCTGAAGACCTTGTTCAAGAAGGCATAGTGTTTCATGCCTCCATGATACATAGTACCGGAACACTGACCGCCCTGCCATTTTTTATTTTCTTCTTCTGACATATAGGCGATCTCTTTCAAGACCTCTTCTTCATCTATGCCTTTTTCAGGAAGTTTGGTAAATACCTGGAAGAGCTTGTTGTAGGGATGCATATCGCCAAACATATTCATTGATTGTTGTTCGTCAGACATATTTTTCTCCATGAAGGGTTCGAGATTTTTATTTATGGTGTTTTTTTATGATTTATTCAAGGCGTGGAAGACCGGCCGGATTTTGTCTTTGCTGGCCATAAATTGTGCATACATGCGGTCGTAGATGGCGCAGTTCTTCGGGTCAGGTTCGAAGACTCGATCGAACTTGATCATATTCGGAATATCTTCCAGCTTAACCAGTCCCAGGCGGTTGAACGCCAGTAGCCCCATGCCAATCACATTGCTGTTGCGCGGGTCGGCTTGGCGATGCATGGGAAGCCCAACCACATCAGCCATGATCTGTGACCAGACGTCTGAAAGCGCTCCGCCACCGGTCAACCGCCAGTATTGGAACGGTCTACCGATCAGCTTTTCAGACGGGCCGCGCAGCCAGCGCCAATTCATGGCAAGCCCTTCAAAGACAGCCCGGGTGAGATGGGCGCGGCTGGTTTTGTGGGAAAGGTTCAAAAAGCCGCCGCGCATATACCGGTCCTCGCCGGGAGAGAAGGTGCCGTTGAACCAGGGTAGGAAGATCACACCCTCGCTGCCGGGTGGCACCTGGGCGGCAACCTGGCTGGCGCGTTCGTACATGTCGTCGGGGATTTTCCCTGTGTCAAAGCTGTCTTGGGCATAGATCAGGTTTTTCAGGTAAGATTCCAAGACCTTACCGTTGTTTGCCATCTCACCCCAGAAGAGGTAGCGCCCCTTGATCCCGCTGGGCATAGTGCCCATCGAACTGTTGATATCGGTCTTTTTAAAGGAGACATGAGAGGCCAGGTATCCCGAAGTGCCCATCACTGCAGCCGGCTCAGAATCGGCGATGGAGCCAGCGCCAACGGCGGAAGAGCTGTTGTCGTTGACGCCGCAGACCACCACCGTGTTAGGAGAAAGCCCCAGTTCGCTGGCAACGGAGGGGGTAATCGTACCCAGGATGCCGTCGATGGGCAGTAGGTCGGGCAGTTTTTCGCGGTCGATGCCTCCCATCTTGAGCAGCCAGGGGTCGTATTCCTGTACGTCCAGCCGGCGGTTATCTACCATCATCATGGGCAGGACAGTGTTCTGTGTGGCGGCGAATTTGCCCGTCAGGCGCATATTGATGTAATCCATCGGCTCAAAGAACTTATACGTCCGCCGATAGATCTCCGGTCGCTCGTGCTTGACGAAAAGCATGTGAGCCAGGGCATCGGAGCCTGTGAGTGTAGGGGGAAAACCAACGATATCGATATACTTGAGCATGGTACTCAGTTTATACCCCTGAATGTTGGGAAAACCCTTGACGATCTCGCGGTTGTACGGCGCCCCGCGCTTATCCATCCAGGAGATCACGTTCATCAGGGGCTCGCCGTTCTCGTCCACCGGCAAGATGACTGACCACATGCTGGTGACGGCAACGGCGATGATCGCCGCTGGGGGCACTCCCGATTCCCGAATCACCTTTTTGACGCAGGTGGTAATGGTTGACCACCACTCGGCGGGATCGTGTTCCGCGCCTCCGTCGGGGAGAAAGAACAGTTGCACCGGAGCGGAGGCGCTGCTGGCCACCTGTCCTTCCTGGTCGACAAGGCCGACTTTTGGCCCGCCGGTACCCATGTCGATGGCCAGGACATATTTGCTCGATTGTTGATCTTCCAACATAGTTGAGCTCTCCATTTAGTTTTTTATTATGGGTCGGAACGAGATAGTGCTGCCCGCCATTATATATCATCAATATATATACGTAAATACATTTATACCTAGTGATTACCCTGTCTGATGCTGCCTCTCCAAGCCTTCTGGTCAAGAGTGATGTTGCCCGAAAACAAATGGATGCCGAAATCCGCAAGCCGCCCACCGGTTCATTACCCCCACCGCCTGGTGGAGGCACTAGTACGCCTCCCAAAGGTGGGACAGGTGCGGTCGGCGTTGGTGGCACCCTGCCCCTGCCCCTGCCACCACTGAATAATGCTTAGGATGTCCAGGGCAATGTAACGACAGGCTCTTGCTTTTTCATCATCTTCCATGCTAGACTCTCCTTGATCGCTGTGGTTGGGACATGGATTTTCGGGCAAGGAGTTGCACACACCGATACGGGCTCAAAGCCCAGACGAGAATCCACTGGGCGGCTAAGTAACACCTCGGGCTGAGATCCTAACTCTCTCCCATAGGCCGCGTCAGCCTGCGATTGCGAGTCAACGGACTATTGGTGAAGATGAATAATCCTGCTGCAGGAGCAGCGGAGGAGCATCCAAATGCTGGTAGCTCATGAATCTGGTCATGCTGGACATCGACGGGACGCTGACCCAGTCCTACGAGTACGACCGGGAAATCTTCGGGCTCGCCATCGCCGAGGTGCTCGGGTGCCCGCCGGTCGACGCGGATTTGAACGGGTATGTCGACAAGACCTCCATCGGCGTGACGCTGGAGGCGATCCGGCGCCTCACCGGGAGGAGTCCCGAGGCAGAGGAGATCGAAGAGGTGAAGCGCAGGGTGCTCCGGCACCTCGAAAGGATGTACCGGGAATCCCCGGGGACCTTCGGCGAGGTCCCCGGCGCCTCGTGCTTCCTGGAGCGGCTGCGAAAACTCGACGGGGCGGGGATCGCCATCGCCACCGGCTGCTGGCGCAACGAGGCCATGTTCAAGCTGCGGGCAAGCGGCCTGAGCGTCGACGGCATCCCACTGGCCACCTCGGACGACGAACGGGACCGCAAGAGGATCATGGAAATTGCCGCCGGACGGGCCCGGGATTTCTACGCCTGCCCCAGGTTCGAGCGGGTCGTCTACCTGGGCGACGGGCTCTGGGACCTGCAGGCCTCCCGCTCGCTGGGCTACGGCTTCGTCGGCATCGGTCCCCGGATCCAGGCATTGAAGGACCCCGAGGCCGGTCGTTGGCACCAGGATTACCTAGAAATCTAGGCAGTGCTTGCGTCCGTCGCCGCGGCGCTGAAACCGTAACCGCTCCTCCCGGCTTCAGCGATGGAACCGGGAAGCCAGTTTTAGTCCCCGATCCCTGAAATTCTGATATGAGTTCGGACAGGC